>JAGRJL010000193.1 GCA_020442775.1 Lysobacterales bacterium
ACACTCACCGAGGGTGGGGCATGACCCAGTTTGTATATCTCGCCGACGCCAGAAAACTCGCCGCCATCCGCCGTTCCGGGATCAAGGCACAGCCAATCGTCGCACAGCTCACCGAGGAGTCCACTGCGTGCCGGTTAGCGTGCATTCGGCCAACCCAGCCGCGCGCGAACGCATGCGCCGGGGGTTGAGGCAATAGCGCGGATTGCTGCCACGCTGCGGGACCGCGATGCTGAGGGACTCCTAAAGCTATTGAGGAAGGAATCATGCGCGGAAGTGGCGAATCTTGGACAGTTGGATGAAGCGCTGGCTGATCGGGCTCCTGTTCGTCCCGCTAAGTGCGGTCTCGGCGACCTCGCAGGCTACCTTTGAGGCGGACCTGTGCGGGGGCGGCGCCGGAATCAACTACTGGACCGCGGAGCAATGCGTCCTGAGATCGGTCGATTCCGGCGAGGAAGCGCGTTGGCAGGGGGCTTGGGTGCCGGTTCATCGGCTGGCCTGCGATGACTGCGAAATGGTCGGCGGACACAATGCCGGTGTGCCGGGCGCCAGAGACTTCGATGTGTGGCGAGGCGAGGCATTGTTGGTGGTGGTCGAACGCGAACTGCTTCAAGGTAGCTGTGACTACGCCGACGAGCAGTGCACGATCCGGCGCTTTCGCATCCGCATGCGGGTGCAGGACCTCGAAGGCACAACCGAGATCTACGCTGGTGTTGGATCGGAGGGCTCATAGCAGTGTCGCTGGGCGCGGTTGAGATCAATCTGGCCCATTTGCTGCCCAAGGCGATTGCCTGGGCCGAGGCGCAGGCACGCTGGATCGGCGATCACGGTCAGCCGCTGTTTGCCGGGCAGACCGAGCTCGCCAGAAGCGTCGGGGTCACCCATCCGGAGCGCATTCGGATTGCCCTGGTGAGCGCCATCCCCCAGCCGGATGATCCCGCGCTTCGCCAGGCTGCCGCGGCGCTGGGCATGCTCGGTGCAAATACCGCTGGCCTGACTCTGGGCTACGGGATCTTTATCTGCACCGAGTTGAGCAATCGCCTGCTGTCCCATGAGTGTCGCCACGTGCATCAATACGAGCAGGCCGGTTCGATTGCGGCTTTCCTGCACAGCTACCTTCTGCAGCTTGTCGAATATGGGTATCGCCAGGCGCCGCTGGAAGTGGATGCCAGAGCGCACGAACGATGACTTTCGTACCCACATGAGCGATCTGGTGAGGTCAGTCGAATCTGCGCCGACGCAACCCGAAGCGTCGATGGTGGCGCAGTTCCAGCGAATTCTCGGAACCGCCAAAGAAGCTGTTTCGATCCGAGCACTTCGACTTCTGGCGGCGCCAGCTTGGGCAAACCGATTTGCGGGAGTTGCCGGTCACCCGCTACGGGCTGCAATGTGCCCCGCACTGCGTCGCTTCGCTGGATGGACTTCATCGGCTATCAGTCGAGCGCATGGTGCTGGCGGTCCGCGAGTCGCTTCGTACTTACGCCAGCGACGACGATTGCTGCGAGATGCAGAGCGATTTTCGCTACTACAATCACCTGCCTACCGGGGCGATGGTTGCCCTCAGCGAATTGGGGGCCGTGCGACCGGATATCCCGATCGCCGGTTCACAAGAGTTGCGGGTGGCATGGGTGTCCGAACTGCGTACATTCCTGAAGGTCCCTGGTCAGGCGTTCATCGACGATTGATCGGGGCCCTGATCGCCTCGTTGCTCAAAGCACCTCCAGTGTCCATGCGGCCCAGAATCCGAACAGTGATAGCAGCGCTGCAGCAGCAGCGACTGCGGCGAGATTCAGGGTCGTACGCTCGCTCAGATGATCTCCCCCGATTGCGCTTGCCGGCAGCAGCAAACGGCAAGCCAGCCAGGCCAGCGCAGCACCGGTGATCAGATCAGCGATCTGGTGTTGGCGGGTATACAGGGTGGAAAGGGCCACCAGCGCTGCGCAGATCAGGGCGAAGTTTCCCAGCCGGTGGCTGACCTTTCGGCAGATCAGGGCCGAGGTGAAGGAGTGGGCCACGTGCAGCGAAGGGAAGCAGTTGTGCGGCGGGTCGGCCTGGTAGAGCATTCGCAAGCCCCAGGCGGCGAAACCGTCTCCCGGGACCAGGGCGGGGCGGCTGATTTCGGTCGGATAGATCGCGAACACGGTCAGCGAGAGGCTCCAGATCGACAGATAGCACCACACCGCGCGGCGGATCAGGGTGCGCTCGGTGAGCACGAAGATCGGCAGGATGATCAGGAACAGATAGAGCGCCGCGTACACCAACAGCCAGCCGGGGATCAGCGGAAACAGCGAGTCCAGGGACACCCGAGGCGCGGGGTGCGCTCGGACGCTGGTGAGCTGGGCCACTGCCACGTAGCCGGGCACCAGGAGCAGAAGTGCGCTGAATTCGGCCGGTAGCCAGTAGGGTCGGTTCAGCGCCTGCCGCAGGCTGGGTACCGGTTTTTCCATTGACGGATGCTCCCTGGCAGGTGAGGTGTTGCAGAGCGCTTCGTCGCTGCTGGGCGAAGGCCGGCGTTTCGGATCTATGCGCGCAAAGCGCCCGATCTCTGCCACGCCACCGGGTGGAGCTTCAGTCCTCCGGTGGCGGCGGAGTGACGCTGGCGCCTGCGCCCAGCGCCCAGCGCGCGGCAAAGCGTGGATAGGGTCCGAACGGGGGATCGATCGGCGTCAGCTGTGGCTCGGTCATCCCCAACTCCCGCGCCAGCAGTCCAGCCTCTTCCGCCAGCAGGCTGTCGCCAACGCCTTCGTCCAGGGCCTTGGCCAGCGCGCTGGTCGCGGTTGCCGGGTCCTGACGCTGCAGCGCTGCGCGTGCCTGGAGCAATTGGTGCACATAGTCGCCGGGCGCCTGCAGCATCGACGGCGGAGACTCGTCGATAGCCACCGGACGATTGACCAGTCGCGCCGCGAACAGCTGGCGATAGGCTGCGCTGAGAGGGTTGTCCAGATCTGCGGCGTCTGCGAGCGAAATCTCCTCGGCCAGGGCCGCGTGATCGCCGGCCAGCGCGTGCAGCTGGGCCAGCGCCAGGCTAACCTCGAAAGCGTAGTTGCTCTGGCCGACTTCGCTTAGCCTCACCCGAGCCAGACGCAGCTGCTCGACCGCGATTTCGGGTTCATCCAGACAGCCGCTGAACAGGCCGGCCCACAACCACGCNNNCGTGCCTCCGCGCCGTAGCTGGCCGTTGCTCTGGCGAGCTCCGCAGCTTGCACGAAACGGTCCCGTGATTGCCGCAGATCGCCAGCCGTGAACGCCAGTCGCGCGCCCAGGATCGCCTGCTGTGGGTCGCTCGGATCAGGAGCCAGCGACTGATAGGCAGCCCTGGCCCCGGCCAGATCGCCCAACGACGCCCGGTCCGCCAGTGCGTCTACCAGTTTTCGGTGGCCCAGACGCTGCACCTGGATCTGCTGCAGCTCGCGCAGTGCTGCCGGCCGCGAACCCATGGCGTTGAGCAAGTGGGCCCGGGCCAGATGCAGATACCAGGCCTTGGGTCGCAGCTCCAGCAACGCCTGGGAATAGCGCAGCGCTTCGCTGGTCTGGCCGGTCACGTCGGTTTCCAAAAATCGGGTGAGCAAGTCCAGATAGGGGTCGGCTGCTGCCCCGAGTCGGGCACTGCGTTGCGCCAACCAACGTTGCTCGGATCCCGGATCCAGTCGCGACCGCCCCCAGTAGGTGATCAACATCGCTGGGATCGGGGTCTGCTGATCGCTCTGGTGTACGGTTTCCAATAGCGCCAGTGCCGCCGGAAGATCGCCGCGTGCCTCGGCCAGCAGCGCGCGCTGGATCAGCGCATCGGATGCCGAATGCTGTAGATGCAGGTTCTCCTGCGCCAGGCCCATCGCCACCAGCGCCGGCTCGTTCTGCCATGCTTGCTCAGGCGACGTTGCGGCGTCGGTCGTTGCTCTCGGCAGCAGCATCCAGCCAGCGCCGGCCAGCCCCAGCGACGCGGCCAGCGCGATGGCGACGCCCCAGTGGCTGCGGGCGCCCAGCGCGCGCGGCATGCCAGGTGACTGCCGACAGGCCTGCAACTGCGCGACCAACTCGTCCATGCTGACAAAGCGCTGGGCCGGATCCTTGGCCATGGCCTGAACGCAGATGGCGTTGAGACGACGCAGTTGCGCCGGGTTCACCGGGCCGGGATAGGTTCGCAAGGTGCTGCTGGCGGTGTTCTGGCGCATCTTTTTGACCAGATCAATGGTCTGATCGCCGAGTACCGCCTGGGCCCAGCCATGCAGGTTCTCTACCGATGCCCGATAGGGTTGCTGTCCGCTGACCAGTCGGAAAATTAGCACGCCCATCTGATAGATGTCGGTGGCCACCGAGACTTCGCCGCCAACAAATTGCTCCGGGGCGGCGAATTCGGGGGTCATCGGGCCGGGACCAGCCTGGGTCATCGACTTGTCGAGCGCTGGATCGACCAGTCGGGCAATGCCGAAGTCAACCAGCTTGACGTGGCCCTCGTGAGTCACGACGACGTTGCCGGGCTTGATGTCACGATGAATCACCCCGCGCCGGTGGGCATAGGCCAGCGCCTGCCCGACTTCGATCAGCAGGCGAACGCGCTCGTTGAGTTCACACTGGTGACGGGTGACCCACTGGGCGATATCCAGACCCTCCAGTAGCTCCATGGTGAAGTAGGGCAGACCGTCGTCGGTCTCCCCGCCATCGATCAGCTGGGCAATATTGGGGTGGCGCAGGTCGGCCAGGATCTGTCGTTCCTGCGCAAAGCGCTCGGCCAGTCCAGGATGAATCCCGCTGATCAGCTTGATCGCCACCCGCTGCTGGAAACTGCCTTCAACCCGATCGGCGGCATAGACCGACCCCATCCCGCCGCTGCCCAACACCTCGGTCAGGCGGAAGGCGCCGATGCGTCGTCCCAGGTTGCGATCAACGTGCGGCTCCGGCGGTTCCACCAGCGCGGTAGCGGCCATGGCCGCGGCAGGTAGATCGATCGGCGAGGTCTGCTGCTGCCAGCGGAGGATTCGTTCCAGATCCTCGCGCAGTTCCGCCGATTGCTGCGACAGTTGCGCCAGGAAGGCCGCACGTTCGCCTTCCTCCAGATCCAGCGCGCGGTCCAGCAGGGGGCGCAATTGCTTCCAGCGCTGCGGCGCGATCGCCTCACTCATCGACCTAGCCCGCCTGTGCACTCAGGTCGGGCAGGGCGTCCAGCAGATAGGAACGGGCCATTTCCCAATG
>JAGRJL010000194.1 GCA_020442775.1 Lysobacterales bacterium
TCGGCATCGTCGCGATAGCGGCGGGCGTCGTCGGCAGTGGTGTGATCGGAGAGCCGGTAGGTCACCATTTCCACCACCGTCGCGCCTTGTCCGGCGCGAGCGCGCTTGAGCGCGGTATCCATCGCCTGATGCACCGCGAACAGATCATTGCCGTCGACCTGAATGCCCTCGATGCCGCCGGCGATCGCCTTCTGCGCCAGAGTTTGGGCGCCGGACTGCAAATGACGCGGGACGCTGATCGCCCACTGGTTGTTGACCACCACCAGCACCAGCGGCAGCTGCTGCGCGCCGGCCACGTTGACTGCCCCGTAAAAGTCCGCCTTGGAACTGCCGCCATCGCCACAGACGCAGACCGCGGCCTGCGCTTCGCCGCGAATCTTCAGCGCCATCGCTGCCCCGGCCGCGTGCAGGCATTGGGTGGAGATCGGCACCGACCAGGCGTAGTCATGGGGCGCGTTGGCGTAGTTGTTGCCGCGTTCGTCACCGCCCCAGTACAGCAGGATCTCGCGTGGCTTGACCCCGCGATAGATCTGGGTGCCGTATTCGCGATACATGGGGGCGAAGATGTCGGCCTTCTGCATTGCCGCACCAATCCCGACGTGGGCGGCTTCGTGGCCCAGGCAGGAAGCGTAGGTACCCAGCTTGCCGGTTCGCTGCAGGGCGATCGCCTTGCTGTCGAAGACCCGAACCAGGCTCATCAACTGATACAGCTTGACCAGACGCTCGCGTTCGCGCGCCAGCGGCGGCAGTTCCGCGACCGCCTGGCCCTCGGCATTCAAATACTGCAGATACTCGATCTCAAAGCGAGCAATGATGGACACGTTCCCTCCCGAACGCGGCAACTGCGAATTGTAGCGGCGTCGCGGCCGTGGTCCTTTTGCGCGACGCTGGTAACACCTGAGCCGCTGTTGATAGCAGGTGAGGGGTGCACGCCGCAAGGGCACGACGATGACATCGATTGCGGCACCCGGCTGAAAATGCGGCGTCCCGCTGGCCCCGATGCGGGTTCCGGTTCGGAAGGTCAGGCGAGCCGTTCGAGCGACTCTGCCCCCAACGTCCGAGCCTCGCCGTGGGGACGGGTCTTGCGCCCGCAGCGACGGGCTTGGCGGCGCCCGATCCTGCGCGGTGTCAAGCGCCAGCCCCGGATTGAGCGCGAGGCGACGGCCGACCATAATGGGCGCTCTTCCTCCTCAGGGGCCTGCCGATGCAGCGCTGGATCAAGTTACCCAACGGCAGCTTTCTCGATGGCAACCGCATCTGCCATATCGGCAAGGTCGAGACCTTCCCCAAGCTGGATGAGGAAGGCAATTCCGACGGCGTCGAGTATGCGGTGACTCTGGCAACCGAACTCCCCCGCGAGCATCAGATCACCATCACCGGCAGCAAGGAGGAGATCAGTACCCTGATCCGCTCGCTGCTGGGGGCCAACAGCGGTTGAGGCGCAGCGGCGACGCGCACGCGGGGGCCGGCTACTGACTCATGAGCAGCGATCGTCAAATGCGCCAGTGGCTGGCGCAGTACGGTGCGCGCGTGCGCCAGGCGCTGCGCGCGGCCGATCCGCGACTGCCGGTCGCCGACCTGGACGATCTGGAGCAGGAAGTGCACATCCGGCTGTGGCGTGCGCTCAAATCTGAGAGAGAAATCCGCCAACCTGCGTCCTGGATTAAGCAGACGGTGATGAGCGTGACCATTGATGCCCTGCGCAGGGCAAGCAGTCGCGGTGATCATCTGCCCAAGGGCGAGCTCGAGGAGATCGACCAGTACCTGCCGGCGAGCGGCGAACAGCCGCCCGATTCGGTCGGCATTCCGGCCCAATGGCTGGAATCCAGGCAGGCACTGGAGCGCATCGAGGCTCATCTGAGCGGGGTGGCGGCCGATACCGGTCGGGTGATTCGGCTGTACATGGCCGGGTTCAGCACCGCAGAAATTGGGCGACTGCTGGACTGGACCGAGGCCAAGGCCAGGAACCTGCTGTATCGCAGTCTGGCCGAGCTGAAGAAAGCGTGTGAGGTGAGTGATGAATGAACCGATCAATCAGAAGGCAGCGGAATTGTTGCGAGACGACCTCGGCAACGCCGCGCGTCTGGCCAATCTGGACGCGCTGATCGCCAACCCTCATGCCCTGCAGGCGCTGCGCCTGACGATGCGCCTGGAGCCGGCGGCCGATCAGCTGGTGGCCAAGATTGACGCTGCGCCTGCGCGCAGGCGCTGGTTTGCCTGGCTGGACGGCTGGAACCTGGGCGGCCTGGCAGCTGCGTCCGCGGCTGCCGCAGTGATGCTGCTGGCGCCGGCGCCGACCCAACAGAATCCGCAAGTGAGTCCGGCGGCGCCGCAGCAGCTGCTCGCCGGCGACATCGTTTCCGCTGCCTCCTTCGAGCCCACCGGCGAGTTGTTCGGGGGCGATTTCGAAAGTTAGAAAAAATTTGACGAAAGCTGAGAGAAAATTTCTCCAGCCTGCGTCTTATCAGTTGTCGGCGCACACCGACTTGCGACAGGTCACCGGGCGAAAAGCCCTCTTTCAATGCCCGAAGGAGTGGGCTTTCAGCCCGGTGGCCTCGCAGCTTAAAAAGGACCGCAAGGTCCTTTTTCTGCTTCTGCAGGGCCCAGATTCGAGGGCCCAGGTCCCAGACTCAATCCTGACCCGGTCAACTGGGCCCTGTTCCCTGGGCTCTGGGCCCTGGCTACACTCCGCCCCATGAGCACCGAATCCAACCAGCGCGCGCTGGAGCGCGAAGTCACCGTCGATCTCAAGGATCGATTGACCTATGACCACTACCTCGGCCTCGACCAGTTGCTGGACTCGCAGCATCCGTTAAGCAGCCCACCGCATCACGACGAGATGCTGTTCATCATTCAGCATCAGACCAGCGAACTGTGGATGAAGCTGATCATTCACGAGCTCAGCGCGGCGCTGGTGCACTTGCGCGCCGACCGGGTCGACCCTTGCCTGAAGATTCTGGCCCGGGTCAAACACATCCAGCGTCAGCTGTTCGAACAGTGGGCGGTGCTGGAAACCCTCACCCCCAGCGAGTATCTGGAGTTCCGTGACGTGCTGGGGCCGGCCAGCGGCTTTCAGTCCCTGCAGTATCGAATGGTGGAGTTCTTGCTGGGCAACAAGAACGCCGACATGCTGCCGCTGTTCGACTATGCCCCGCAGCAGCGCGACCGGCTGCAGGCGGTGCTGGAACAGCCCAGCCTGTACGACGAGTTTTTGCGTCACCTGGCCCGCCAGGGGCATGCGGTACCGGCAGAGATCGTGACCCGCGACGTGACCCGGCCCCATCAGCGCAGTCAGGCGCTGGTCGAGGTGTTCAAGCGGATCTACACCGAACCACGCAGCTACTGGAGCGAATATCACCTGTGCGAGCAGCTGGTCGATGTGGAAGAAGCTTTCCAGCTTTGGCGCTTCCGCCACATGAAGACGGTGGAGCGGATCATCGGCTTCCGCCGCGGCACCGGGGGGTCATCTGGGGTGGGCTTTCTCAAGCAGGCGCTGGAGCTGACCTTTTTTCCCGAGCTGTTTGACGTGCGCTCGGTGCTGAACAGCAAGCCTGCGGGTTGACCCACCGCTGCGGCGGTGCTCAAACAGCCAGTTCCGCGACGTCGCGCTCACCAGCCGGTGTTAACCTCGCCCGCTGACTGAATTGCAGGAGCAGCTGGATGTCGACCGATAGCACCCTCGCCGAGGCGCCCCGCGGCTGGATCTACCGCTTTCTGGACGCGATCGAACGGGTCGGCAACAAGCTGCCGGATCCGGCGCTGCTGTTCCTGTTGCTGATGGTCGCCGTGTGGGTGGCCTCCTGGCTGCTGTCCGGGGTCACCTTCAGCGAGGTTGACCCGCGCACCGGCGAGGCGATGCGGGTGACCAACTTGCTCGCCGGCGATTCGCTGACCGCTTTCGCGGCGCAGATGGTGAAGACTTTTGTCGGCTTTCCGCCGCTGGGCGTGGTGCTGGTGGCGATGCTGGGACTGGGCGTCGCCGAGCACACCGGCTTCATCAACGCCTCGCTGCGCGCCATTTTGGGGGTGACCCCAAAGATGCTGCTGACCCCGGCGTTGATCGCAGTCGGGATCCTGTCCCATATCGCGGTGGACGCCGGCTATGTGCTGGTGATTCCGCTCGGTGCGGTGATCTTCTACGCCGCCGGGCGCCACCCGCTGGCCGGCATCGCGGCAGCCTTTGCCGGTGTTTCCGGCGGCTTCTCGGCGACCCTTTTCCTGCCCTCCAGCCTGGATCCGCTGCTCTCCGGACTGACCCAGGCCGCGGCGCAGCTGACCGATCCGTCAGTGGTGGTCAATCCGCTGAATAACTACTACTTCACCACCGCCTCGACCTTCCTGATCATCGGAGTAGGCTGGCTGCTGACTGATCTGGTGATTGAGCCACGCCTGCGCCAGACCGAGGTCGATGGTGATCTGAATGCGCTTCCGACCATGGAAGCGCTGTCGCGGCAGGAGGCGGCAGGCCTGTTGTGGGCGATCTTGTCGATGTTACTGGGCGGGTTGGCGCTGTTCTTTAGCGCGTTGCCCGAAGGCTCTCCCTGGCGATCACCGGACGGTCAGCTGGCGGTTTCGGCAGCGCCTTTGATGCAGTCCATCGTCACCCTGATTTTCATCTTCTTCCTGATCCCCGGCGTGGTCTACGGCTACATGTCCGGCACTGTGAAAACCCATCGCGACGTCATTGCCGGGATGAGCAAGGCAATGAGCGGGATGGGCTACTACATCGTGATGGCGTTCTTCTGCGCCCAGTTTATTTATGCCTTCGGTCAGAGCGGCCTCGGCGCGCTGATGGCGATCAAGGGCGCCAATACGCTGCAGGCGCTGGGCATGCCGACCGCGCTCACCCTTGTGGGCATGGTGGGGCTGACCGGATTCGTCAATCTGATGGTGGGATCGGCGTCGGCCAAATGGGCGCTGATTGGCTCCATCATGGTGCCGATGTTGATGCAGCTGGGAATTTCACCGGACCTGACTCAGGCCGCCTACCGGGTCGGCGATTCCAGCACCAACATCATCACTCCGCTGATGCCCTATTTTCCGCTGATCGTGGTGTTCTGCCAGAAATACTGCAAGTCCAGCGGTATTGGCACCCTGCTGGCATTGATGATTCCTTATTCGATTGCGCTGCTGGTGACCTGGACTGCCTTTCTGGTCGGGTTCTGGGCGCTCGGCGTCCCCCTGGGCGTTGGGGCCAGCCACGCCTATCCGATTCCTGGCTAGGCAGAAGCCTGCCCGGATCGGGTAGGGCGGTGAGCGACAGGGAATGGGCGGCCGGATGGTCGTCCATTCTTGCATTGCAGCATCACAATGCTTTGACTCTGTCGCGGCGGTCGGGTACACCTTGCGCGCCTTGTCCCGCGGCGCGATCCGATTTCGCAGGCCATGGGCGCCCACGGCCGCAGCGCTGCGGCACACTGCATTGAGTTCGTTACGGAGAGTTGCTGATGAGCGCTGAAAACGCCAAGCACGAGTTTGTTCCACCGCCACCGGGGGAATTCCTCGGCCATCCCAATGCGCTCTGGAACCTGTTCGGCACCGAGTTCTGGGAACGCTTCATGTACTACGGGATGCGGGCGATGCTGGCGGTGCACGTGGCCGCGGCGTTTTTTGCGCATCTGGGCTCCGAAGCCAATGCCGAGGCCTCCAAGACCTACGGCGGTTACACCGCGATGGTCTACATGACCGGCATTCTCGGCGGCTATGTCGCCGACCGCATTCTCGGCTATCAGCGCTCGATCATGCTCGGTGGCGTGGTGATGGCGATTGGCTCGTTCATGCTGATGTCGCCGACTCTGCCGATGTTCCTGCTCGGGCTGGCGACCATCGTGGTCGGCAACGGCCTGTTCAAGCCCAACATCTCGACCATGGTCGGCAAGCTCTACGCACCGGGCGATGCGCGCCGCGACTCGGGCTTCACCATTTTCTACATGGGGATCAACGCCGGCGCGCTGATTGCGCCGCTGATCTGCGCCTCCTTCATTGGCCAGAAGTATGGCTACCGCTGGGGCTTCTTCAGCGCCGGCGTGGGCATGATCATCGGCCTGATCGTGTTCCAGATCGTCAAGGGCTGGCTGGGACATGTCGGCAAGGCCCCGGAGGGCAAGACCGGCTTCGCCCCGATGGTGCAGGTCTTCATCGCTTGTGCGGTGATGGTCGCGCCGGTCTACTTCCTGCTCAGCAAGAGCGACGTCCTCGGCGTTCTGCTGATCGTGATGATGCTGGGCCTGGTTGGCTACTTCATCTGGAGCGGGATCCAGAGCGGTGAGAAGGAGCAGTTGCACCGCTACATCGCGATGCTGATTTTGTTTGCCGCCAACATTCTGTTCTGGGCCCTGTTCGAGCAGGCCGGTTCCTCGCTGAACTTCCTGGCCCGCGATTTCGTGCAGATGCCGGATGTGTCCATCTTCGGCTGGACTCCCACCTTCGAGGTGTTCCAGTCGGTCAATCCGATTTTCATCCTGATCCTGGCGCCGGTCTTTGCCGGACTGTGGCCCGCGCTTGATCGCGGCCAGATGAATCCCTCGATCCCGCGCAAGTTTGCCTACGGCCTGGTCGGCGCCGCGCTGGGTTTCTACGTGCTGGTGTTCGCGATTTCCAACTTCGTCGATGCCAACGGCAAGATTTCCTGGATGTGGCTGACCCTGACCTATCTGATTCACACCATGGGTGAGCTCTGCCTGAGCCCGATTGGTCTGGCCATGGTGACCAAGCTGGCGCGGCCGCAGGAGACCGGTCTGGCGATGGGTGGCTGGTTCCTCTCGATTGCGATGGCCAACTTCGTGGCAGGCCGCATCGCGGCGATTGCCTCTGGCGGTGGCGGCGGTCATGGCGAGGCAGCCGGCTCGCTGGCGCAGTATTCGGATACCTTCATGCAGCTGTTCTGGATCGGTATTGTGATCGCGGTGGTCTACTTTCTGTTCGCACCGCTGATCAACAAGCTGATGCACGGCGTGAAATAGCCGATCGCTTCAAGGCCAACCAAAAAGCCCCCGGAAACGGGGGCTTTTTTATGGACGAAGGTGAGCAGGGAAGGGAGTAGGACTACTCCTCCGGCTCCTCCAGCAGCGGCAGCTGGCGATTGCGCAGCTCCACCGGCAGGTCCTTCTCCAGTCGCTCGATCTCCTCGCGGAAGGCCTGCACGTCCTCGAAGCGCCGGTACACCGAGGCAAAGCGCACGTAGGCGACCTGATCGAGATTCTTCATCTCCATCATCACCCAGTCGCCCAGCTGCTTGGCGCTGACCTCGCGCTCACCGGAGGTGCGCAGCTTCTTCACCACCACATCGATCACGTGATCGATTTCTTCCAGCGACACCGGGCGCTTCTCGCAGGCCCGCTCCAGCCCGCCGCGCAGCTTGGGCTCACTGAAGGGCTCCCGGCGTTCATCGCGCTTGACGATGGCCGGCAGCTTCAGCTCGGCATTTTCGAAGGTCGAAAAACGCGCCTGACACTCCGGACACTCGCGCCGCCGCCGGACCTGGAGTCCGTCTTCGGTTACCCGGGTGTCGATGACGCGGGTGTCATCGTGGCCGCAGAAGGGGCAGCGCACTAGACAGGGCCCAGGGTTGAGGGCCCAGGGCCCAGGAAGACGTTGGTCCGGGCCCGGATGTGGCTCTCCTGGGCCCTTAGCCCATCGTTAGGGCCCAGGGAAGAGGGCCCAGGGCCCAGAAAGACGTTGGTCAAGGCCGGGATGTGGTTTACCTGGGCCCTGGGCCCTGAGCCCTGGGCCCTCAGCCCATCGCTAGGGCCCAGGGAAGAGGGCCCGGGGCCCAGGAAGCCGTTGGTCCAGGCCAGGCTGTGACACTCCTGGGCCCTCATCACCTCAGCCATACACCGGAAACTCCCGGCACTGGCGCACCACGTTGTCGCGCACGCCGCTGATTACCTGCTCGTTCTCGGGATCGTCGAGGATGTCGCAGATCCAGTGGGCGAGGGCGACCGCCTGCGGTTCCTTGTAGCCGCGGGTGGTGATCGCCGGGGTGCCCAGGCGCAGGCCGGAGGTGATGAAGGGTGAGCGCGGGTCGCCGGGGACAGCGTTCTTGTTGACCGTGATGTGCGCGCGGCCAAGGGTTTCCTCGGCGACCTTGCCGGTCAGCTCCTTGCCGACCAGACTAAGCAGGAACAGATGGTTGCGGGTGCCGTTGGAGACCACCTTGTAGCCGCGCCGCAGCATGGTGTCGGCCATGCCCTGGGCGTTCTTCACCACCTGGGCCTGGTAATCCTTGAAATCGGGCTGAAGCGCTTCGAGGAATGCCACCGCCTTGGCCGCGATCACGT
>JAGRJL010000195.1 GCA_020442775.1 Lysobacterales bacterium
GGCTCACCTTGAGCACGCGCACGCCCTGATCGCTTTTCTCATCAGGCTCAAAGCCCAGCGTCGGCCAGCGTTCCAGATCAGCAAAGGCGTCCATCTTCGGATCGCCGTCGCGGCTAGCCAGGCGCTCGATCAGCAGCCAGGCATTGCGCGGATAGCGATCAGTGGATTCGGTCTCCCAGGTCAGCCGGTCGGGCAGCGGATCCCGCACCCTGGCGGCGATGAATGCCTCGATGTGGCCAGCTTCCTTGCGCCACCAGCGCAAATCGTGGCCAGATTCGGGTTGCGGCCGGAACTCGATCCTCGCCCCCGCGCGCTGCATCAGGCTCAGGTACGGCACCACATATTTGAGCGGATACAGCCAGTCCTGCCCGCCGTTGATCACCAGAAAATCCCGGTCCCGGGCATTTCGCGGGTAGATCTGCCCATCCACGCCCAGCGCGCGGTTGTCGAGCACGCCGGGATGCCCGATGAAAGGGAGAAATGCCGCCCAGGGCGTCGGCTTGCGCAGCGCGTGAAACCAGGCGCCGGTGGCGCCATCGGAGAGACCGATCAGATAGACCCGGTTCTCGTCGATGTTGTATTGCTGTTTGATCGTGAGCAGGATCGCGTCCAGGTTCTGCACCTGCCGATGGGTCCACCACATCGACTGCTTCCAGGCCGACGGGAAAACCGCGATGTGTGCTTCGGAGGCAAAGCCCGCCCAGCGCCACCATCGGTCTCCCGCCTTCCACCGAGGTCGCTGGACCCCGCCGTGCAGATAGAAGCGCACCGGATAGCGCCTCGCGGGGTCATAGCTGGTGGGAATCGCCAGCCGGAAGCGATGCAGAGTGCCGTTGTCGATCCGATGGCTGAGCTCGATTTCACCAGTGGGAACGGTGTTTGAATACGGTCGCCCAGCGCGCAGTCGCCGATGGATCTGATCGAAGTCAGCGCCGGTCGCCAAGATCCCGGCGACTGCCGCCGATTGCTCCGCACTGGTGCGCGCACTCCAGTACCGATCAAAGCCGCCATCCAGGGATGCTTCGGTCGCTGCGGCCCCACTCACGGTGGAAACGATCAGCAAGACCAGACCCAGCGACAAACGGGCTCGCAGAGAATTCATGGATTGGTCTTCGATACCGACGCCGGCGGGCATGATTCCGCACCGCATTCGACCCCGCCATCAACCGGGGATCGATCGCCGAATGGATGACACCGATGCCCTCAGCGGCGCAAGAACTGGGTCGGCCAGAACATCGCTGCACTCAAGGATCGGGCTGACTCGTACCCACCCGAGCAAACGCTATCCCGCGCCCACCGGCACAAAGCCTTTGGTCAGCCCCTTCTCCAGCAGCTTCTCCGCGATTGCCATCGCCCGCTCTTCGCTCGCGGCCAGATCGGTGGTGACCTTCAGCGGCTCGGCCCGCTTGGCCGAATAGTCGGTCCAGTAGATCAGATAAGGAAAGCTCAGCTCCCCGGCCTTGTGCACCACCACCAGCTTGCGCAGCATCTCGCCCTTGGCGTAGACCTCGCGGCGGATCACGCGGGTCTGCTCGGTCGCCGGACGCAGTTCCGGACGCTGATCGCGGTCGAGGATCTGGCTGATCCGCGCGCCGCCCTGGCGCCAGTCCTTGTCTTCACGAATCTGCCGGAATCGAGCGAAGCTCAAGCGCGGGCAGGCGGTCAGCCCGAGGAATTCATAAGCGCCTTGCGCCTCATTCCAGCTCAGCAACTGGGTGCGCTGCTCGCGGCCGCCCTCGGCGTGCACCAGATCCTCGCCGTGCATCTCCAGCACCAGCCGCGGCTTGATGAACTGCACCTCGCGGCCGGAAGAGTCGGTCATCGCCAGCGGCGCACTGACCTGCAGCGGACGCAGCTGGTCGAGCAATTCGACCCGCTGGGCGTCGGTTAGTCCCGAACCGACTCTGGAAAATGCCTGCAGCCAGGGATCACCGTCGCCCTCATAGCAGAGTGCGGTAAGCAGGGAAGAAATCCCGAACTGCCCCTCGAACTCACCTTCGACGAATCCGATGATCAATGCATCCACGCTACGAATGGGCTTGACCTTGTAGGTCTCGGCCCGATTCAGGCGGCGAATCACCACCCCTTCGGCACCGGCAGCCACGTGGCGTTCGAATGCCTGAGGAACCTGATCCTCGGTGATCTGCTCGGCTGCAACCGTGTGCACCTGGGCGTCCAGATCGGCACCGAACAGGGCTGTCAGTTGGTCCATGGTTTGCGCAAATGCCGCCTGCTGCGGACGCAGATCCTTGCCGTCGATCATTACCGCGTCGATCACTGCCAGCCGCAATCTGGCCAGATCCTCATCGCTCCCGGAGAAGCTCACCCGGATCACCTCACTGACCCCGGCCCGGCGTCCGCCGTCGGCCGCCGCCGCCGCATCCAGATACAACTCACAGCGCAGCAATGCCTTGTTCACACCGGCGGACTTGAGCTTGCTGGCAAGCAGATCCAGCGCCGGGAGCCCCAGCCTGGCCCGCCCGGAGGGGGCGGAGAAGGCAAAACACTCCTGGCCATCCTCGTAATAGACCAGCACTCCTTCACCATCGTACTTGTGGGTCACCAGAAGCGGATCGGTGCCCGCAAAGCGGCTGGCCAGATCGGTCGGCGCCACCGCGGCAATTTTGCGCATCACCGTGTTCTCGAACTCGGTGGCCACCGCCAGCAGCACGTGGTCGGTGACCGCGCCGCTGACCGCAATGCC
Source organism: Lysobacterales bacterium (assembly GCA_020442775.1). Taxonomy (GTDB): domain Bacteria; phylum Pseudomonadota; class Gammaproteobacteria; order Xanthomonadales; family SZUA-5; genus SZUA-5. Next base: position 2,705 of record JAGRJL010000195.1, read on the forward strand.
GTAGCGGCCGCGCATGCTGAGCTTGCTGCGGTCGATCATGTGTCCTCTCCGGCAGTCTCGGGCAGCTTCAGTTCCTGATCCGAAAGCAGCAGCAGCAGCTTGTAGCGGCCCTCCGCCACCTCGCCATAGAGAAAGGCCCGGTAGGCGGTGCCGTGCTCGCGCAGGACCAGTGGCAGGTTGCCCTTGGGCCCAGCCCCGAGCAGCGCAACCTCGCCCTTGTCAGCCAGATCCTTGGCCAGATCATGGAGGAACTCGAAGGTCAGTCCATCGGTATGCGCCACCTGCAGGGTCTGCTTGAAGGCAAAGGCGGTAAGCGCATCGGCGATTGGCAGACGCTTGCCCACCTTGACCGGGTGCAGCTCGTTCAGATTGGGGCGTCTGACCAGATGCGGTCGACGGGTCTTCTCTGCACCTGTGGCGTCATACACGATATCCACATCGGCGAAGTCACCGATCGGTCTGGGTTCGGCAGCGCTGGGATCAAACCAGGCCGGGGTGGCGCTGTCGCTGTCCACTTCGGTGCCGGCCAGCGCCAGATCGATCTCCGGATCACCCTCCAGCAGGTCGTCGTAGCCAATCGAAGGATCGGACTTGCGCGCCCCGGTCACCACCCGCCAGGTGCTGACGGGTCCCACCGCGGTTGCGTTCTGGGTTTTTTGCCGCGGCCGCTCCAGCGGCAGCCCATGAAGGGCAACGCGAGCGCTGCGCGCGCTGTGCTCCAGATGCAAGATCATGCTCATCGCTATTCCTTGGCTGCTGCGGATCGCCTGCAGCGCATCGTCAGATCATCGAGAAATCTAGCTCGTCAGCGTCGTCGCTTTCCGATTCGGCGTCGAAAAAGTCGTAGGCCACCGACAGATCCACGAAGGTGGAGCGCTTCAGCGCACCGACCAGCATGAAGATGGAATCACCGCGAACCAGCAGCAGCGCATCCTTTGGCTGGTGACTCTTGCGGTAGTTGAACTCGGTACGGTAGAGGCCGTCTGCCAGGCCGCTACCCTGCAGCGGGTAGACATCATTGACCTGAAACTCGGCCAGCCGCGCCATCGGCACTGGCTCCAGCGAGCTGTCGATTTCGAATGAGCTGGGCTTGAGTTCCGCCGGTTCGCCGTCCACCGTGGTCTCCACTGGATCGACCGGTGAACCTTCCGGATCGACCTTGATCCAGCTCAGTGCATTGCTCGGCAGCAACCGGCCATCGGCCAGCAGCACGCCGCGGCTCAACACCTGCCCATCCTTCTCGGAGATCCGCTTGGCGTAGCCGTAGAGCGCCTTCTTGTCGACCTTGGCGCCAATCTCAAAGCTGAGCTGCTGGCCTTCTGAGGCGCCACTGAGGACGAAATTCAGGCTGCGCGCCATCATCACACTCCGTAACACGAGGCCGGCAGAGTAGCCAGTCGGCCTGCAAAAAAGAAGCCGACGGATGACGTCGGCTGGTTGGAATCACCGCATCGGCGGCCGATACGGCCGCCGATGCCTCCAGAGCTAGCGCAGATTGAACTGGCGCCCCTGCGCGGGCGCCGCCGCGCTGGACTGACCGACTCCGCTGGGGTCGGCCGGCACTGCGAAAGTAGGCAATACCGACCCTGGGCCCAGATCCACCGGCGCAAAACTCTCGAAGTCGGGGAAGCGCCCGCAGGCCTCACCCGGATCGCACAGGCTGAGATCATTGTCATTGTCGGTACCCGCGACCACCAGATAGCGACCTGCACGCAAGTTATTGAATACAAATGGGTAGACCCCCTCCTGTTCAGCCGCTTCGGCTTGCGCCAGCACCACGCCGGTAACCGGATCCAGCAGCAGCACGTAGAGGAAGCCGGCGTTGCCGGTGGCCTCCTGCGCGCCGACCCGCATGCTCACCGCAATGGTCTGGGTGGGCGCCGCTTCACTCACCACAAAGATCAGGCCTTCGTAGTTCGCCGGCGCCAGATCGCTGCGATTGACGCTGGCCACATAGTCACCGAAGCCGTCCTCGCCGCCACCGCTGACGCTCAGCCAGGGCACGCTGGTGGCAATCTCGGTGATCACGTTGGGACCGTCGCCCTGGCGGCTGAGATTGAAATTCAGCTGGGTGGTGGTCTGACCAAACACCAGCGAAGCCGGCTGTGCAACCACCACCGGTGGGACCGCGCCGCCCCCGGCCAACAGCTGGGCCTCGCGCACCGCAGCAAACGCGTTGATCAGGCCGAACCCGGTAAAGGGATCGCGGGTGGTAGCACCGTTGCCGAGGACATCGGTGGTGATCCGGCCTGAGGCCAGCAGCTGGTCGAACTCGTCCGGGGTCAGCCCCGGATAGATTGACTTCATCAGCGCCACCACCCCGGAAACGTGCGGAGCTGCCATCGAAGTGCCCTGATAGTAGGCAAAGCTGGAGGGCTCCACCGCGCCCGGTCCGAGGGTGCTGAGCACACCGTCTTCTGCGCTGGCGGTGCCCCCGCTGAAGGGCTTGCAGGCGCTGTTGTTCAGCGGCGGGAACAGATCGGAGCCGGCAAATTCCGAGACCGTCTCGCCACCCGGAGCAGATACCGCCACGCTGGGATGACAGTTGGAATAGGCAGTGGGCTGGTTGCTGCGGTCCAGTGCGGCCACGTTGACCACACCTGTGCAATTGGCCGGCGTGAACTCGCCGCTGGAGTTGCTGTTGCCGGCCGCCACCACGATCACCGCGCCACGACCGCGCGCGTCGTTGATCGCTTCCTGATAAACCGAGGGACAGGCGCCGGCGCCGCCCAGACTCAGATTGATCACGTCGGCGCCACGAGCGGGTGCTGCGCCGCGAGCACCGCCGCCGCCCGCCCAGCGGATCCCGTCGGCGATGTCGAAGGTGGTACCGCTGCCGCCGCGGCCGAGGGTACGCACCGGCATCAGCAAACTGCCCCAGGCGACCCCGGCAACGCCTTCGGCATTGTTGGTCGCTGCGGCGATGGTGCCGCCGACATGGGTGCCATGGAAGCTGCTGTTGTTCGGTTCGCCACAGCCGCGGCCGTCGCCCGGATCGGTGGCGTCAAAGTCTGCACCGTTGCCGTCGCAGGCGCTGAACAGGGCGTTGATCAGATCAACCCCCAGGTCGCGACGAATCTTCCCGGCCAGATCGGGATGTTCGGAAATGCCGGTATCAATGACCGCCGCGACGATTTCGGAACTGCCGGTGGTCAGGTCCCAGGCAGACGGCAGATTGATCTGCGGGTAGTGCCACTGCAGCGGATAGCCGGGGTCATTGGGCACACCCTGGGCGCGGGCGATGCGGTTGAGTTCGGCATAGCGCAGGCGCTGGTCGGCGCGCAGATTCTTCAGCCCGCGGAGCAGCTGATAGCGCCGCAGCTGATCCACGTTCAGCGCGTAGCCGCCGCCCAGCTCGGTGGTCAGTGCTTCCACGCCCAGCGCCTTCATCGCTCGATCGCGCTGCTTGCCGCTGCCCAGCTCAAACAGCATTGGCCCGCCGCTGACGCCAGCCTTGGACTGCAGCCCGAACTCGGCTGCCCAACTCGTGGCTGACTGCGCGGCCGCCTTGCCGCCGGGCTGATCGTCGAAGCGCAGCACCAGCTGATCGTCGATATATTCGCCTTCCAGCGACAGCGCAGCGCTGCTGGAAATAGGCGCGCCGTTGGCCACCGACAGAACGTAGTTGCTGGCTCCGGCCACCGCCTGAACCACGATGTCATAGGTGCCGCTGGCGGCCACGTTGATGAACTCGCTGCGATCGCTGCCCATCGCCGACTGCAGCGGCGCGCTGGGGTCGCCGGAATCAAACAGGAACAGATCCAGATCTCGGGCCGATGGTGCCGACGGGTTCCAGTCGCTGATCACCAGCTGTACCGTTTGCCCGGCCAGCAGCTGCAGCCGGTAAGCGTCGATGGGGTCGGCTTCAGTAGCGAATCGATCACCCTGGCGCCCGGTTGGAGCAGCCGTCGCGAAACCACTGACCAGCGCCGGGTTGCCAATGGTCTGGCTCTGACTGGGGATGTCATTGTCCTGGTTGGCCGCGCGTGGATTGTTGACGTCGCCGTCGACGAAGTTCTGTGCCGGCGCGACCGCGGTCCCGCTGGCGGCAAAGGGATCGGAGGAGAATCCGCAGGCATCGGTGGTGGCCAGCGCAGTCAGCCGGGTCACCCCGCTGTAGCTGGATTCGCCGTAGCCAGGCGGTCCGATTGCCCTGCCGGAGGCGGCGCCGCAGTCGGTGAAGACCAGGGCGAAGGCGCCCCAGGGATTCAGCGTGACGGTGGCTGGATTGTAGTCCGGACCAAAGCGACCACCGGTCGGGCGCAGCGCGTTCTCCACCAGCACGGTGTTGCCGATGATGGTGCCGATGTTGCCGATCCAGGCCTGTTCACCGTCCGGGGTATAGGTGAAGAAATAGACGTAGGCCTGGCTTTCGTTGATCACCTGGATGAACCAGCCTTCGCCGGAGCGGTCGGGACGGAACCAGGCGCCGGAAATACCGCCGCGCAGAGCCTTGTCCGGCGTCGAGTTGGCACCCTCAGAGCAGCTGATGCCCTCTACCCCGGTCAATCGTTCCAGCTCCAGCTGATCGGGGACCCAGCCCAGGGCGCTGGCGCGCAGCGAAGGGGTGTAGCCGGCAAAGCCGGAGTTGCAGCCGGTATAGGTGAGCACCAGATCACCCCAGTCTTCCCGCACGATCGCAGCAGGATCGAACTGACCACCGTAGACCCCGCCGCGCGTGCGGATCAGGTCGGTCACGATGATCTGGTCACCCTCGATCCGCCCGTTGCCGATCAGATAGGCCTGAGCGCCGGTGGGCTCGTAGGTGAACCACACCACCAGCGCATCGGCCGGGCCGATGATCTCGACGAAGAATCCCTGATAGGTGCGGGCCGGCTCATACCAGGTCCCGGAGATGGCCGGACCCACTGCATAGCCCTCGCCGCTGGTCTCGAATTCCACGTCCAGAGTGACGTCGACGAACAACCCGCGGCGGTTGACCACCGCAATCCACCAGCGCCCCGGTCCCACCTTGGGCGTGGTCGTGGCGTCGATGATCATCACCTCATTGCCGCTGGAGGTCGCCACTACCAGATCCGATTCGGCCACCAGCTCCTCGTCGCTAGAGCCCTGATGCGGGGTGCCCTGACGCAGCATCAGGTCCACGTTGCCCGCGGCCAGGGTCGATGCAATCCGTAGTCGGCTGACGTTGGTCGGCAGATCCACGAACACCGAGACATAATCTTCGGGTCCGATGCGCAGCTGAGAGCGGACCTTGCCGTTCTCCCCGGGCAGCGACCCGTGGACCACGCCCTTGGCCGAGATGGATAGCGCAGAAAGCAGCAGTAGCAGGCACAAGAAGATTTTGCCAAGGCGCATCGGGAGGTCACCTGTGATCGAATTAGGGGGAGGCTACTCGCCGCGACTGCGACTGACAAACCAAAGCCGCCGACGAAAGATCTATCGTAGCAACGCGGTCTCATGGGACATCAGGAATGCTATGGAGAGCCATGATGCGTCGCTGGCTGATGATTGCCCTGGGAGTAATGATGACCATGAGCGCACAAGCAACCGATCCCAAGTCCCTACCCCGCGAAGGAGAGGCCGTGCTGATTCTCGGCGGTGGCTGCTTCTGGTGCCTGGAAGCGGTCTATGAGGAATTGCGCGGGGTGCGCGAAGCCGAGTCCGGCTACGCCGGCGGCCACGTGGACAACCCCAGCTACCGTCAGGTGACCACCGGCAAGACCGGTCACGCCGAAGTGGTAGCGGTCTACTACGACCCCAAGGTCCTCAGCATTGACCAGCTGATGGACGTCTTCTTCGCGATCCATGACCCGACCACGCCTGACCGCCAGGGCCACGACGTGGGACCCCAATATCGTTCGATCGCCTTCTACCAGTCAGCGGAGGAAAAAGCGGCGATCGAAGCTGCGGTGGAGCGCGCGGCCGCCAAATGGCCCAACCCGATCGTCACCCAGGTCGAGCCAATCAGCGCCTTTTATCCGGCCGAGGACTACCACCAGCAGTACTTCGAACTGAACGGCGAGCAGCCCTATTGCAGCCTGGTGATAGCGCCAAAGATCGCCAAGTTCCGCAAGGAATTCGGGCCACTGCGGAAGTAGCTGGGGCAGTGGAGACTGCCGCGCCGAATTCAACCGTCGCGGCGATTTGGCTGACAGATCCGGTTCAAGCGCCAATGGGATAATTTGCGCATGGACAATCTTCCCCATGTGCTGGTGGTCGGCGGGGGTTTTGCCGGCCTCTGGGCCACCCGCGCCCTGCGACGGGCACCGGTCCGCATCACCCTGCTGGACCGTGACAATCACCACCTGTTTCAGCCCCTGCTCTATCAGGTTGCCACTGCCGGGCTATCGGCCCCAGCCATCGCCGCGCCGCTGCGACAGATCCTGCGCAAGCAGCGCAACGTCACCGTGTTGCTGGGCGAGGCGAGCACGATCGACGCCGCCCGCAAGACGGTCTCGCTCAGCGACGGGCGGGAAATCGGCTATGACAAGCTGGTACTCGCCACCGGCGCAACCCACGCCTACTTCGGCAATGAGCAATGGGCGGCGCACGCGCCTGGGCTGAAGACCCTCAACGATGCGTTATCGATACGCCGTCAGATTTTGACCGCCTTTGAACGCGCCGAAGCCGAGGATGACCCTGAAGGGCGGGCCGCATGGCTGAGCTTTGCCATTGTCGGCGCCGGCCCCACCGGGGTCGAACTGGCCGGCACCCTCGCCGAGATCGCGCGCCATACCCTGCGCGGGGAGTTTCGCCGCGCAGATCCCAAACAGGCCCGGGTGATGCTGCTGGAGGCGGGTCCGAGGGTACTCAGCAATTTCCCAGAATCGCTGTCCGAGAAGGCGCGGCGGCAGCTGATCCGACTGGGCGTGGAAGTACGCACCGGCGCCGCGGTCAGCGCGATTGATGATCAGGGCGTCACCATCGAAGGGGAGCGGATTGCGGCCAGAACGGTGCTTTGGGCCGCTGGCGTTGCCGCTTCGCCGCTCGCCCGCTCGCTGCAGGTGCCGCTGGACCGCGCCGGCCGGGTGCCGGTGGCCGCGGACTTGGGCGTTCCCGAGCATCCCGACATCTACGTCGCCGGCGATCTTGCGGCGCTCAAGTCAAACGGACGAGTGGTGCCCGGGGTGGCCCCGGCTGCCAAGCAGATGGGCAATCATCTGGCACGCAATCTGCTGCTCGGCCTCAAGTGCCAGCCCGGCAAGGCCTTTCGCTATCGTGATTTCGGCAATCTGGCCACCATCGGCCGCAAGGCAGCCGTGGTGGATCTGCACGGTCTGCGCTTTTCCGGCATCCTGGCCTGGTGGTTCTGGCTTGCCGCGCACATCTTCTTCCTGATCGGTTTCCGCAACCGGCTGGTGGTGCTGATCGACTGGGCCCACGCCTACTGGAGCTATCAGCGCAGTGCCCGGATAATTCTCGGCAGCAAAGGCCAGCAGGATCCCTGATTGCCATCAGCGCCGCACCACCCGCCATCTCCGGCGAACGGCCATCGAGCGCTACATCGCCTGGATCATTGGATCAGCGATCGCCAACCGTGGCAGTTGCTGGCGCTCGCGCTGTCAGTGATCGCAGGAATCGGCGCGATTGATCTGGCGACCGGCTTTGAGATGTCTTCGTCGATCTTTTACCTGGTGCCTGTCGCGTTGATCGCCTGGTATCAGGGTTGGTGGCCGGGACTGGCCATCTGCCTGGTTTCCGCCGGGGTCTGGTGCTTGGTCGACTTCAGTTCCGGTCATCAATACAGCCAATCCTGGATACTGGCCTGGAATGCGGCCGTCCGCATGGGCTTCTTCGCAATCGTGACCTGGCTGCTGGTCACGCTGAACGCCGCATTGTCGGTACAGCAAGCCCTGGCCAAGATTGACGGGCTGACCGGTCTCTACAACGGGCGCAGTTTCCGCCAGCAGGCTGAAGCGCAGCTACAGCGAGCCTTGAATGCGGGGTCGGTGATCGCCTTGGCCTATCTGGACCTGGACGGTTTCAAGGCGGTCAATGACCAGCACGGGCACGAGGCTGGCGATCAGTTGCTAAGGCTACTTGGCCAGCATCTGGTGCGAAAGCAGAGTGAGAGTCTCCTGATCGCGCGGCTGGGCGGCGATGAATTCGCCTTTCTGCTCAACAGTGACACCACAGCTTCGGCGCGGGCCGAGTTTGAGCAACTTCACCATGCGCTTGCCGAACTGGTTGCCGAACGCGGGTGGGGTGTGGGATGCAGTATGGGCGTTGCTATTCAACAAGGCCCGCCGACCTCGATACAGCAACTGCTCCAGTCTGCCGATGAACAGATGTACGCGGTCAAGCGCGAGGGCAAGGGCAAGCTGCGGGTGAAGCTGGAACCACGCGCGGTCGCCAGCCTGTCGCAGGCGTGAAGCGTTAATTCCGGGTGAGCGGACCAGGCCCTAGTGTGGTGTCCCCAAATTAGGTTGAACCTCGTTCAGATGGATTTTGCTCTGAGACCAGGCGCGAGGAGCAAGGCATGGCTTTGCCTATGGCTGCGACGAGCAACGATCAGGGCAAAAGACGCTGAAATAGGTCAAGGTAATCTTGGGACACCACACTAGCCCGCATTATTCATGAATGTTCGTCGCGAGGGTTTCGCAGGTGCGCTGTGGTGCGGTTCGCGGACCTTAAGATCGCCGAAGGCGTAGTGACGGTCCGTCGAGTCCATAGCAGGGAGCAAACCGCGCCACAGCGCACCTCCGGAAGCCGCAGCAGACGCTGCATG
>JAGRJL010000196.1:0-1878 GCA_020442775.1 Lysobacterales bacterium
CTCCCGCGTTTTCTGACTCCTGACGGCGGGGCGCTGGAGGGGTTGGGAATCAGCGTGGCCTGTGATGGCGAGATGGGCTTTGCCGGCGCGCCGTTCAAGGCTGCGGTCAATCCGCAGGAAGGCAGGGCCTACAGCGTGGTGATTGGCTCGCTGTTCGCCGACGGCTATGAGTAATCCCGCGGGCCGCTCAGAACCCCAGCTGGGCCTGTGCACGTGACCCCAGCCAGTTCAGCGCAGTCTGGCTGAACAGCTGCTTCTGAGCCGCAGCGTCGCTGACGACCCGCTCAATGCCGCTACCCGGCTCCTGCTCGCCGAGCGGGAAGGGATAGTCGGTGCCCAGCATCACCTGCTCGCTGCCGACGGTGTCGAGCAGGTACTGCAGGGCGCGGTCATCGTGGACGCAGCAATCGAAGTACAGCCGCGACAGGTACTCGCGCGGTGGCCGTTGGTTGTCCACCGCGACCAGGTCGGGCCGCATGTTGAAGCCGTGTTCGATCCGGCCCAGGGTATATGGGAAGCTGCCGCCGCCATGTGCCAGCGCCACTCGCAGCTTGGGATGACGCTCCAGCACGCCGCCGAAGATCAGCGCGCAGGCGGCACGACTCTGTTCGGCGGGCATGCCGACCAGCCAGGGCATCCAGTATTTGGGCATGCTGGCTGCTCCCATCATGTCCCAGGGATGGACCAGGATGCAGGCGTCCAGGCTTTCGGCTGTGGCAAAGAATTCGGAAAGCTCGGGCGCATCCAGGTTCCAGGGTTCGCAGTGTGAGCCGATCTGGACACCGGCCAGGCCCAATTCCTTCACCGATCGTTCGAGTTCGCGGATGGCCAGGTCCGGTGCCTGAAGGGGCACCGTGGCCAGTCCCAGATAGTGCTGTGGATGGCTGCGGCCAAGGTCCGCCAAGTGGTCATTGAGTGCCTGGTGCAGCAACAGCGCCTGGGCGCCATCGGCCCAGTAGCAGAACATCACCGGTACGGTCGACAGCACCTGCACACCGATCCCGAACTGCGCGTACTGCTCGATCCGCAGCTGCGCGTCCCAGGTGTTCGGCTGGATCTCGCGGAAGAACTTGCCGTCACGATAAATCCGGTATCGCCCTTCTTCCTGGCGGAGCACGGGAAAGCGCAGATCACCGAAACGTTCGGCCAGATCGGGCCAGGCGGATGGAAGCACGTGGGTGTGAGTGTCGATTTTCAGCATGGTCGGATGCGATCGATGGCGTTTGACTGATTCCGGCGGCGTGCTGCGCCACCCCGGTGCGGCCCGGTTCAGGCCATTGCTGGCTGGGGCAGGGCATAGCTGCGCAGCTTGCGCGAAAACTCCTCCAGCGCCTGAATCCCGGATGCCTCGGCTTCACTGCACCATTGCTGCAGCGCTTCCAGCATCGCCTGGGAGGACTTGCCCGAGCGTGCCATCAGGTCCGCCAGACGTTGCCGGTATTCGACCACGGTGGCAGTGGTCGGATGAGCGGAAACCCAGTTGCGCAGCCGCTGCTGGGCTTCGGCGTCCAGCCAGCGGCCATCATTGGCCAGCGCCTTGCGCAAGCGGCGACCCAGGCGAGTGGCCGAGCGCGAAGCCTTGCGCGCCTCCAGTCGCATCACCGGCAGGGTGACTTCCTTGAAATAGTGCTTGAGTACGCCATAGCGGTGCGAAACCAGCGCGCGCAGGGTGTCGCCGTCAGGCGTCTGCGCGTCCCGCAGGTTGAGCCCCGGCGCTTCGCGCAGGACCTTGGCCAGCCCCAGGCGGCGCATCAGCTTGATCGCGCTCCAGCCGATGTCAAATTCCGCCTTGCGCATCGAAAAGCGCGCCGATGAGGGGAAGGCGTGATGATTGTTGTGCAACTCCTCGCCGCCCAGCAGCAGCGCCCAGGGGGTGAG
>JAGRJL010000196.1:2054-3510 GCA_020442775.1 Lysobacterales bacterium
GTAGAGATTGCGCTCGATCCAGTCATTGGGGCAATTGAGCCCGTATTGATCGATCATCTCGCGATCGTTCAGACACTGCTGGTAGAGGGTGACCCCGTGCACCACCACGGTGCTGATGCCGTGGGCGACCGGGCTGTGCGGGTCCTCCGCGGTCTCGCACTTGGCGTGATGCTTGCGGTGGATCGCGACCCACTCCTTGGTCACCATCGCAGTGGTGAGCCAGATCCAGAAGCGGAAGAAATGGGCAATCAGCGGGTGGAAATCCACCGCGCGATGCGCCTGGCTGCGGTGCAGGTACAGGGTCACACCAAAGATCGTGATCTGCGCCGAGATCAGCAAATAAAGCAGAATCTGCCACCAGGCGGCCGCGGTCATTCCGCCGCTCAGCCAGTCCAGCCCGTTATCCAGCATTGAAAAACTCCATGGTCGGTCATCAGGTGGATCGACGTCGCGTCGCATTCTCTGGCAGCCCGCGCGATGTGCGTGATCATCGCTGCCTCGTCGATCAGGGCGCTAGTTTACGCGGAAGGGTGGGTCAGCGGTGGCTCCCAAAGGTCACCAAAGCCCTCACTACGGGTCATAATGGAGAGCTTCCGACCAGACAGCGCCGACCGATGAACGCTCCCACCCGTATCGACACCGCCCGCGAAATTCGTGCACCGCGCGGAGATCAGCTGAGCTGCAAGAGCTGGCTGAGCGAAGCCGCCTATCGCATGCTGCAGAACAATCTGGATCCGCAGGTGGCAGAAAACCCGGCCGAATTGGTGGTCTACGGCGGGATAGGTCGGGCCGCGCGCAACTGGGAGTGTTTCGACCAGATTCTGGCCTCGCTGCGTGAGCTGGAGGACGACCAGACTCTGCTGGTTCAGTCTGGCAAGCCGGTTGGCGTTTTCCCCACCCACCCTGACGCGCCGCGGGTGCTGATTGCCAATTCCAATCTGGTGCCGGCCTGGGCCAACTGGGAGCACTTTCACGAGCTCGACCGCAAGGGTCTGATGATGTACGGCCAGATGACCGCCGGATCGTGGATCTATATCGGCTCGCAGGGCATTGTGCAGGGCACCTATGAGACCTTCGTCGAGATGGGCCGGCAGCACTACGGCGGCAATCTCAAGGGGCGCTGGATCCTGACCGCGGGACTGGGCGGAATGGGCGGTGCGCAGCCGCTGGCCGCCAGTCTGGCAGGTGCCTGCTCGCTGAATATCGAGTGTCAGCAAAGCCGCATCGACTTCCGCCTGCAGACTCGCTATGTCGATGAGCAGGCGAGCGATCTGGACGATGCGCTGGCCCGAGTCGTGCGCTACGCTGCCCAGGGTCAGGCGCGCAGCATCGCGCTGCTGGGCAATGCCGCCGAGTTGCTGCCGGAGATGGTCCGCCGCGGGGTGCGCCCGGATGCGGTCACCGATCAAACCAGCGCCCATGATCCGGTCAACGGCTATCTGCCGCTGGGCTGGAC
>JAGRJL010000197.1 GCA_020442775.1 Lysobacterales bacterium
TCCATCGCTGGTACCGGCGATTGGGCATTGTTCTGCGCGATGGCTACGGGATGACCGAGAACTTCATCTACGGCACCATCGCCCAGGAGGACAAGCCGCTGATTGGGGCGGTAGGCTCGCCGGTGGGCGAGGGCGAAATCCGGATCGGTGAGGGCGGCGAGGTACTGATGCGCAGCGGCGCGCTGATGCGCGGGTATTACCGCGATCCCGAGCGCACCGCCATGGCGATTCAGGATGGCTGGCTGCACACCGGGGACAAGGGTCGAATCGATGAAAGAGGCCGGCTTTTTCTTACCGGTCGGGTCAGCGACACCTTCAAGACCAGCAAGGGGAAGTTCATTGATCCTGGTCCCTGGGAAGCGAGCCTGGGTGGCCTCGCCGAAGTGGATCAGGTGATGGTCTTCGGCCACGGCCTGGATCAACCAATGGCGCTGGTGGTGCTCGCCGAGTCGGCACTGTCGCTGCCCGGGGAGCGAGTGGTCGCGCTGCTCACCGGGCATTTGCAGACCATCAATGCCGGACATGCGCGCTTTGAGCAAGTCGGCCGGGTGGGCTACTGCCGCCAGCCATGGACGCCACAGAATGGGTTGACGACTCCCACATTGAAGATCCGCCGAGCCGCGCTGGAAGAGAAGTTCCGCCCCGCGATGCTGGCCAGCAAGGAGGCGGTGGTGTCGTTGGATTGAGCACGACCTGCCGGCCGTGAGTCGCAGGTCCGCGTCACCCAGCGCTGGCGCGGCTGAAAATCGACTGTATTGCGGTTCTGACCGTCTGCTCGCTGCCTGGGCATCGTGACGCAATGCAAACGACTGCCAAAACGCTAGGCCATGCGGGTCACCGCGCTTTAACATCGGCACGTTGCCAGTCCCACTCGCGGAGACCGTTCGCAGGATGCGTAAGGTTTTACAAAAGATCAGCACGCCGGTATGGGCCTTCCTGGTCGTGTTGATCGGTGGCTGCCTGTTGGCGGCGCAGTGGTGGGTCAGCGCTTCCCAGAGCACGACCCAGCACCTGGCACAGGCGGTTGGCGAAGCTCGCATGGCCGCACAACGGCTGCCCAGGTGGGCGTTGGAACTGCCCACGGTTGACGGCGTGACCGTTCTTGATTCCACCCGGCAGGAGATGGCGCGCGATTACGCATCGGTCGAACATCTCGTGCGGGTCCTGCAGGAGGGTGGTGAACTGACCAGCGACGGCCGGTCACGGATGTATAGAAGCGAAGATTTTCCCAGTGCCGTCCAGCCGGCGGCTGCGGTTGTGGCGGAAGCCTGGAGCCAGCTTCAAGGTCCGATGCAGCCTCTGTTGACTGCCGAGCGGACCGATCGCGGCACGCCGGCCAAGATCGCGGAGCTGTCTGCGGCGCTGGACGGCGCAATGCAGCGGTTGGGCGAGGTGTTGAATGAGGAACTCGCCCGCAGCAGGCCCTGGGATCGACTGCTGTTGATTGCGGCACTGCTTTCGCTGACTTCGCTGCTGGGGCTGTCGCTGTGGGCCCTGAAGCTGAAACAGGCTGAGCTCGACACCGTTGCTACTGACGCCGAGGAGATGCTGGCGGCGGTACCCGTGGGCCTGTTCACCCTGGACGAGGACTACCGGCTGGGCCAGCAGGTGTCTCCTCAGCTGATGCAAATGTTCGGTACCGGTGATCTGGCAGACCGGAATCTGGTGCCGATCCTGCGCGAGCTGCTGCCTGATGACACCGTCGATACCGCCAAGGAGTTCATTTCTCTGCTGTTCTCCGAACGGGTCAACGAGAACCTGATCGCTTCGCTCAACCCGCTCGATCAGGTGGAGATCGGCGGCGAAGAGGATTCTCGCGGTCGTCGATTCCTCGACTTCGCCTTTCGCCGGATGCGCGAAGACGGAAAGGTGGTCCGCCTGTTGGTGACGGTGACCGACGTCACCGAGCGGGTGGTGCTGAATGAGGAGCTGGATCGGCTTCGCGGCGAAGGTGATGCGCAGAGCGAGCGGGTGATGGAGGTGGTGGTTGGTCTGCTCAAGTCCGACCGCAAGATGATCGAGGAGCGGGTGGCCCACTGGCGCATCGCGCTCAAGGAGGCCAACCAGTCGCTCAAGCAATCCGCGCGCGGCGAGCGCGAACTGCGGATGCTGATCGACCGGGTATTCAGACCGGTCCATCTGGTCAAGGGTGAGTCGGCCGCGATGGGTCTGGGATTCATCCTGCAGCGGGCCAAGGCCACCGAGCTGGAGCTGGGCCTGCTGCGAGATCGGGAACAGCTGGAGGGCAATGACTTCCTGCCGGTGGCTGTTCGGCTCGAAGACCTGTTCGGCCAGCTGGATGTGCTGGAGCGGATGCTCAAGCAGCTGGGCAAGCTCGCAGTCAGCGAAGATCAGCCCCCCGAACGACGCGACAGCAAGCCCGAGCCGGCGCCGGTCAGTTTCGTGCAGGCGCTGGTCAACGGCCTGGCGAACAAGCTGGGGCGCCAGGTCAGGGTAGTGCTCGAGGGGCGCGCCAGCGAGTCGCTGCCGGAGAGCCGCCGGCGCACGGTGGACGATATCCTCGGTCAGCTGGTTCGCAATTCCCTGGCGCACGGCCTGGAGAGCGGTGAAGAGCGCACGCGTGCGGGGAAGACCCCGGTTGGCGAGATTCGCTACGGACTGAACCTCAATGAGCAGGGCGAAATTGAGCTCAGCTTCCGCGATGACGGCCGCGGGATTGATCTGGAGACCGTTCGGCGCAAGGCGGTGGCCAGTCGACGCTTCAGTCCTGATCAAGCGGCGAAGATGGATCCCAGGCAGCTGATGGGACTGATCTTCCTGCCGGGCTTCAGCACCCATGGCAGCGCCGACGACACCGCTGGGCGCGGCGTGGGCCTTGATATCGTGGCCGATACGGTCAAGCGTCTCGGCGGCCGGATCGGTGTGCAGTCGGTGCCGGGCCAGTTCACCCAGTTCAGAATCCGGCTGCCAGCGGCCGAGGCCGGTCAGACAGGGGCGAAGGGCTGATGAAGCTGTTGGTGGTGGACGATTCCCACTTTATCCGCAACCGGATATCGCGCGCGGTGGCGGTGCACCGCATCGATAGCGTGATCACCGCGCCGAACGGGATGGAGGCCCTGCGCCTGTTCCAGAAGGAGTCGCCGGATCTGGTGACCATGGATATCACCATGCCCGGTCTGGACGGGATCGCCTGCACCAGCGCCATGGTCCGCCTCAATCCCAAGGTGTTGATCCTGGTGGTGTCGGCGGTCGCCGACAAGGCCACCGCGATCCGTGCGCTCAAGCAGGGCGCCAACGGCTTTCTGCTCAAGCCCTTCAGTGACGACGAGATCAACGATTCGCTGACCGAGTTGCTGCGAGGTGCCGGCCATGGATGAGCAGGATATTCAGGTCCTGATTGATGGCACCGTGCACTATTTCCACCGCTCGCTGGACAAGACTGCTGCGGTCGGGACGCCTTACCTGATCGAGGACAAGCAGCGGATTTCCTCCGATTACACCGGCGTGATTGGGATCTCCGGGGTGCGCAAGGGCTCGGTCTACTTCACCGCGCCCAGTGCGATGTTGCGGCACATCCTGATGACTCACGGCGAATCGCAGATAGACAGCGATTTCATGGCTGATGTGGTGGGCGAAGTCGCCAACACCATTTCCGGCAACGCTCGCCGGGTATTCGGTCAGGAGTTCACGATTTCGGTGCCGACCGTATTCGCCGGAACCCCGGACTTCAGTCGATTCCGTTTCTCTGATCGCAGCTTTGTGATCCCGATTCACTGGCGCCAGTACCATGCGGCGCTGGTGGTCAGTATCGATTGATAGCTGCGATGAGCATCGATCCACGCTTCGCCGGTCTGGACCGGCTCTACGGCGCGGGCAGCGTTGCTAGTCTGGCCCAATCTCGGGTGTTGATCGTTGGCCTCGGTGGGGTCGGCTCATGGACTGCCGAGGCGCTGGCGCGCAGCGGCGTCGGTGCCTTGGGTTTGCTCGACGGCGATGAGATCTGTCTGACCAATGTCAATCGGCAGCTGCAGGCGCTGTCCAGCACGGTAGGAAAAGGCAAGGCTGAGGTGCTGGCCAACCGGCTGAGTGAGATCAATCCGAACGCCAGGATCGAGCCCTTCGCCGATTTCCTGACTCCGAGCACGCTGGACCAATGGCTGGGGCGGGGCTGGGATCTGGTGATTGATGCCGCCGATGCCTTTAGGGTGAAGGTGGAAACGGTGGCCTATTGCCGGCGCCGCAAGCAGGATCTGGTGGTGGTTGGCTCGGCCGGCGGACGGGTCGATCCCACCTTGATTCGCCGGCGCGATCTGTCGCGCACCGAGCATGATGCGCTGCTCGCGCTGGTGCGCAAAAAGCTCCGTGCCGATCATGCCTTTCCGCGCAACCAGGACCGCTATTTCGGTATTCCGGCGATCTATTCACTGGAAAACGTCCGCTACCCACAGGCTGACGGCAGCGTTTGCGGCCTGCGGCCCGCTGCGGGCGGCGACGGCAAGCTCGGCTGCGAGGGTGGTCTGGGTGCATCGACCATGGTCACTGCCAGCTTCGGTATGCTGGCTGCCAGCGTTGCCGTTGAGCGACTGCTGGCGGGCAGGCCCGCCACCACCGGGGATGAAACATGATTGTCG
>JAGRJL010000198.1 GCA_020442775.1 Lysobacterales bacterium
GCGCCCCAGCCGGTATCGGCATCGACCAGCAGCGGCAGATCGACTGCGCCACAGACCCGGCGAATGTCCTCGCATACGTCATTGAGGCTGGTCATTCCCAGGTCGGGCAGACCAAAGCTGGCATTGGCGACGCCCGCGCCGGACATGTACAGCGCGCGAAAGCCGGCGTTGCGCGCCAGCAGCGCGGCATAGGCGTTGATCACGCCGGGCATCTGCAGCGGCTGCTCGGTTCGCATGGCTTCCCGCAGACGGGCACCGGCACTGAACTGACTCATCAAGCTTTCCTTCTGTCAACGCGCCCTGGACGGCGCCAGGGGTCTAATCAATCTCGAACTTGAAGCGGATACCCTCCGCAGCGGCACGCTCGAGGATGGTCTCGAACTGCTCCAGCTCGCTCATGATGGACTTGGGCTTGCGAAACATCTCCGGATCAGACTCGACGTAGCCATGCAGGGCACGCACGGTTTCCAGGGCCTCGTTGGCCTCGTACCATCCATCGTCCGAGCCGCTCCGGTGGCTATCCCAACCTTCCAGTTCCGCGAGCTCTTCGTACTCTTCCTCGCCACCGTCAGAGAAGGCAGAGAGCGAAGTCACTCCGATCTCCACCGCAGTTCGATCGAGCTGTTTAAGTGCGCGCGCGATCGACTTGGCCTCGCCAGACTCCATGGCTTCTTCCAGTTCCTCTTCCAGAACCAGATAAATCGCTTCACTCATCGTGCTGCTCCTTGCCCAGGCGACCCAGCGACTTCGCGCCGCGGACCTGGCGACTCCCAGGCGCTCAGCGCGTCCAGCAGTTGCCCCGCCTGTTCGGCCTGCATCAATCCCTGACCGTGACGCCGATCAACGAAATCCTCGCCGGTCGCTCGCCCCACAAAATGCACCAGATGGTCGTAGTAGCCGTTGACGCTGAGCAATCCGCAGGGCTTGTCCTGAAGGCCCAGCTGGGTCCAGGTCAGCGCCTCGAAAAGCTCATCCAGGGTGCCAAAGCCCCCCGGCGCGGCGACAAAGGCGTCGGCCAGCTCGGCCATTCTGGCCTTGCGCTGGTGCATCGACTCCACCACCTCGAGCCGCTCAAGCCCGCCGTGGCCAAGTTCCTTCTCGAACAGGCCACGGGGGATCACGCCAACGACCTTTCCACCGGCTGAAAGCGCGGCATTTGCCAGCACCCCCATGAGGCCCAGACTGCCGCCGCCATAGACCGTGGTCAGTCCGCGCCGGGCCAGTTCCGCACCCAGTTCCGCGACCGCGCGAGCAAATGCCGGGTCGGCTCCTTCTCTGGCCCCGCAATAGACCGCGACGCTTCGGATCAAGGCCTAGCCTCCCGGAAACAGGTGCTCCACCGCAGCGCGCTCTTCACGCAGCTCCTTCTCGGTGGCGTCCATCCGCTGACGGGAAAACTGGTTCACGCTCAGACCCTGGACAATCTCGTAGCGCCCGCCGCTGCAGGTACAGGGATAGCTGTAGATCACCCCAGGGGCAATGCCATAGCTGCCGTCAGACGGAATCCCCATGGAGACCCAGTCGCCTTCGGGAGTGCCCAATGCCCAGCTGCGCATGTGATCAACCGCGGCGCTGGCGGCACTGGCCGCCGACGAGGCACCGCGCGCCTTGATGATGGCCGCGCCACGCTGCTGCACCACGGGAATGAACTCGTCGCTGACCCAGCTCATCTCGACCAGATCGGTGGCTGGCTTGCCGTCCACCTGGCAATGATGCACATCCGGGTATTGGGTGGCGCTGTGATTGCCCCA
>JAGRJL010000199.1 GCA_020442775.1 Lysobacterales bacterium
ACAACGTCGCCGAGGCAATCGCCGCCGTGCGCCCCTTCGGCCTGGATCTGTGCAGCGGGGTCAGAGTGGCCGGCAAGCTGAACCCTGAGCGCCTGCACGCCTTCATGGCCGCCGTCAGCGGCGCTCGCTGATCAACTTCCTCCCATTCGAGAGTCCGCATGATTCCTGTCAGCTTCGAGTTCTTCCCGCCCAAGACCGACGAGCAGAAGGCCACCATGCGGGCCACCGCCGCGGCCTTCCAGGCGCTGGATCCCGAATACGTGTCGGTGACCTTTGGCGCCGGTGGATCGACCCTGAGCTATACCTTTGACACCGTGGTCGAGCTGCAGAATCAGTTCGGCTACCAGGTCGCTCCGCACCTGTCCTGCCTAGGCGGCACCGCCGAGGAGATCCGCAACCTGATCGCCCGCTACGCCGAACAGGGCATGCGCCGCATCGTCGCCTTGCGCGGCGACATGCCCAGCGGCATGGCCAGTCCTGGCGAGTTCCGCTACGCCAACGAGCTGGTGTCCTTCATCCGCGCCGAGTTCGGTGATCTGTTCCGCATCGAGGTGGCCTGCTACCCCGAATTTCACCCGCAGTGCCGAGACGCCCACAGCGATCTCAAGCACTTCGCCGCCAAGGTCGCCGCCGGCGCCAACGCCGCGATCACCCAGTATTTCTTCAACGCCGACAGCTATTTCCGCTTCGTCGACGACGCCCGCAGGTTCGGCATCGAGATCCCCATCGTTCCCGGGATCATGCCGATCACCAACTACTCGCAGCTGCGCCGCTTCTCCGAGATGTGCGGCGCCGAGATCCCGCGCTGGCTGGAACGGCGGCTGATCGCCTATGCCGACGACACCGCCTCGATCCGCGCCTACGGCCAGGAGGTGGTGACCGATCTGTGCCGCAAGCTGATCGCCGGCGGCGCGCCCGGACTGCACTTCTATACGCTGAACCGGGCCAAGGCGACGCTGGGGATTGTGCAGGGGCTTTAGGTCTGCCCATTTGCCGTGTGCGCAGTTGCATCCCGGATTACCGACAGTAGAGTATCGGGATGGCTCCAACCGCAATGGGAAGAGCCGTCGCTTGAGGACTGAGGACCAGGGGCCGTAGGTCCACGAGGATCTTTGCAGCGGGCCTCACCTTTGGCCAAGGAGTCCGATGCCATGCTTTGCCAATCCGCCGCACTGATGGTTGCCGCCCTCCTGACTGCCGACTCCGCGTTCGAGGTTGTCAGGGTGAGGATCCGCGACAACACGGAAATCAAGGCCCTGAGCCCTGGCCGACCGCGCATTGGTTGGAGCGCCCATACAAAGAATGCGGCCATTCGCGCGGGACTGCGCTTGCTACCCGGAGAATCGATTCTGCGAGACTCAGTCTGGGTGCAGGAGACCAGCCAGAGGATCACCCTGTGCTACCAGCTCGCTTTCAATCCAGAACTTCGCTCGGAGCAGCGGACGATTCAGCTGGAAGTCTGGGTCAAGGGAATGCTGCGGGATGATCCACGAACCGTGGACACCTCTATTGACTGCGGAAGGAAGCCCGTTCCGGACAGCCAGTCTCGACGTGGGCAATCCAAGCAAGTCTCACTTCAGGCCTAGGGGGCGAATGCCATGCTCTGCCAATCTGCCGTGCTGATGGTTGCCGCCCTCCTGACTGCCGACTCCGCGATCGAAGTCGTGAGCGTAAGGATTCGAGACAAGCCGCAGATGCGTTTCATCAGTCCAACACCGGCGCGGGTCAGCCATGTCAGCCATTCAACGGACTTGGTCATCTACGCACGACTCCGTTTGTTTCCCGGTGAGACCATTCCGCGGAAATCGGTGTGGGTGCACGAAACCCGTCAGAAAATCACGCTGTGCTACCAAATCGATCACGACCCCGATCTCGAATCGGTGCAAAGAACCGTACAACTGTCCGCAAGGGTGAAGGGAATGCTGCTGGATGATCCAAGACCCGTGGAAGCCTCGGTCAACTGCGGAATAAAACCCATTGTGGGCTGAGCCGGAGCCCGTGGCGAGTGGCACTGCGGGTCGATCTGCAAGGTCAGGGTGTCAATCAGACGCGAACCGACGATTCCTGCGAAGATCTCGTCGGAGTCCGCTCAAGAGCGGGCTTGTTCGACCGGACAACGATGGCATGCGCCCCGCAAATTCCTGAGATGATGGCGGACATCAGCCGTTTGCTGCGGCATCAGGGTCAACAAACATGCAGCTGATCTTTACCAAGGGCGCCGGCAAATTCGACCGCATGGACGTGATCCGCAACGGTGTCATGGCCGAAGGGATCGAATGCCCCAAGCAGCGGATCATTCCGCACGACATGGTCCACTACGCGGTCGAGACGACGCTGTCGGCGCGCGGCTTTGTGCTGCGGGTACTCGAAGGCGAGGCCGCCAGTTTCCAGATGCTTCCCGAAGCCGAGAGCGACAGCGTGGAGCGCCTGGTCGAAGTCTTTCAGGGCGACGCCTGGTCTGGCGGCAACAGCTCGCCGGCCGAGATGCTTGAGCTTTACGGGGTCACCTGCAGCGCCCGCGAATGTCAGCCGCTTGCGCTGGCGGCGGCCGACATCGAAGCGGTGCGCAAGCGAATTGCGGAACTGACCCGGCAATGGGATGCGGTACCGATCGGCGGGTCGCTCGCGCTGGCCTTCGGTAGCCCCGCCAGCGGGTCCTGACTTCGTCTCCCGTTCGCTGCGAAAAAGAATGGTCACGACAATGATTGACTCCCGCGCAGCCTGACGCGATCCCTTGATGGCCTATCGGCCCACCCTGGGGACTTGCGGACCTTTCCTTCTCAACATCATCCC
>JAGRJL010000200.1 GCA_020442775.1 Lysobacterales bacterium
ACCAAGGTCTGGGAACGCCGCGAATATGCCGATCTGGATGATCGCCGCGAGCTGGGCACCCGCAACTTCCGCCTGGCGCTGCGCAAGCTGCGTCGCTTCGCTCGCGAAGGCGTGCCGGAGGTGCTGGACATCGACGACACCGTGCGCGGCACCGCGCGCAACGCCGGCTGGCTGGAACTTGCCTTCAGGCCCGAGCGCAAGAATGCGATCAAGGTGCTGCTGTTGCTGGACATCGGCGGCTCGATGGATCCGCACATCCGCCTGTCAGAAACCCTGTTCAGCGCCGCCCGCGCCGAGTTCAAGCACCTCGAGCCGTATTACTTCCACAATTGTGTTTACGACCGGGTGTGGAAGCACGACGAGTTGCGTGGGCGTGACGCGGTACCCACCAGCGAGCTGCTGCATCGCTACAACAGCGACTGGCGATTGATCATCGTCGGCGACGCCGCAATGAGCCCCTATGAACTGGTCTCCGAGGGCGGCGCTATCGATCACCACAATGCCGGATCCGGCGAAGCCTGGTTGAGCAAGATGTTCGAGACCTGGCGCCGGGTGGCCTGGCTCAACCCCCTGTCGGAGCGTGAGTGGGACTACGTCGCCACGGTCAAGCACATCCGTCAGATGCTTGGCGACCGGATGTATCCGCTGACCCCGCAGGGGCTGGCCCGAGCGGTGGCCAAACTCAAAGCCTGATTCGGAACCGCTGGCGGTGCCCTTCTGCCACAAAATCCCACCGCTCGACCGCGCATCTGCACCGCCCGGACTATCGTTGCATCGGAAGATGGAAAATCCCCGTTAAGTTGGGGTGGCTTTGGACGTCGGAGTGCCTTCCGCTCATGTACGACAATGACGGCAACGAGCTCAAGTGCCCTGCCTGTGGCTGGCGTGGACTGCTTGAAGATTTCGACCAGGTAGTGCTGCTTGGCACCACTCACGTGCACTGTCCCAGCTGTGACGCCAATCTGGGCAGTCGCGAACATGTGAGCCAGCGCGCCGCCTGAGGCGGCGCCGAGCGTCACTGGAATCCTGGCTGACCCAGCTGGGACGGGAACTGCGGCACTTTCAAGAGCCGACCAGGGTCAAAGCCCTGCGCCCCTAGCAACGCCAGCAACTCGGCGTACGTTTCCTGGTTGATCGTGGACTCGCGCGCCATAATCCACGCGTAGTCGCGTGAAGGGTGACCGTAGACCAGATATCGGTACTCCTGGTCGATGTAGATCACTTCGAAGTCGAACACCAGTGGCCAATAGAAGCGGCTGCGCCAGCGGCTGTTGCGCGGGGGATCCAGACTCCAGGCCAGGCCTTCCAGCAGTTCTTCAGGCGCATCAAAGCTCTGCTCGCGCGAGTAATACAGATCGTCGAAACGCCCGTCGGCGCGCTGGCGATAAATCACCCGGCCACCCACCCGTCCGCGCTCGGCTGCATAGGGGATATTGGCAATCACGTACCACTGACCGGCAAACCGGCCGGCGTCAACCACCGCCACCCGCTCTAGCGGGGGCAGACCGGATCGCGGCCCGCCACCGACTGCACAAGCGGTCAGTATTGCTGCACCCATCAGCAGCATGATCCAGCGCACCATCAGGGCAGACTCCGTTAATGCCAAAGCCGGAGTGAATCAAAGCTCTTGCGAAGAACCGGTCAAACTGGGTTCGAAATCCACCTGGTGATCTTCTGGCCCATCCACAAGGCATTGCCAGCAGCTAGACTCGGGCGCGAACCGTTTGATGGGGAGAGGTGATGAAAGCACGATGGCTCGCGCTGCTGGCGCTGGGTTGGACCAGTTTTGCATCCATTCCGGCGCATGCCGCCGACGAATCCGGACACCCCCTGGGTGACATACCGCTGCGCTCCATCGGACCGGCGCTGACCTCGGGAAGGGTGGCCGATTTCGCCTTTCATCCGGAGCAGCCGCAGACCTGGTACGTGGCGATGGCGAGCGCCGGACTGTGGAAGACGGTCAACCATGGCACCACCTGGACCCCGCTGTTCGACAGCCAGGGCTCGTTCGCCCTCGGCGTGGTCGCACTCAGCCCGCACGACCCGAACGTGGTCTGGGTAGGCACTGGGGAAAACAATTCGCAGCGCAGCGTCGGCTTTGGCGACGGGGTATACCGCTCGCTAGACGGCGGCAAGAGCTGGAAGAACATGGGGCTGAAGGATTCGGCGCACATCGGCGCGATTCGATTCCATCCCACCGACCCCAACGTGATCTATGTGGCTGCGATGGGCCCCCTCTGGAACTCCGGCGGCGATCGCGGCTTGTATCGCAGCGATGACGGCGGCGACAGCTGGGAGCGGATACTCGAAATTGACCAGGACACCGGGATCTACGACTTCGCGCTGCACCCGGATGACCCGGACGTCATCGTCGCCAGCAGCTATCAGCGCCGGCGGCATGTCTGGACCCTGATCAACGGCGGCCCCGGTGGCGGCATTCACAAGACGCTGGATGGCGGCAAGACCTGGCGCAAGATCGGCGGCGGTCTGCCGGGGGGTGATCTGGGCAAGATCGGAATCACCGCGGCGCCATCCGAACCGGCCATGCTATACGCCATCATCGAAGCCGACGCCAAGGGTCGCGGCACCTACCGCAGCAAGGACTTTGGCGAGAGCTGGGAGAAGCGCTCGGGTTATGCCTCCGGCGGGGCGCAGTACTACCACGAACTGATTGTCGATCCGAACGATGCCGATCGAGTGTACTCGATGGACACCTTCACCCAGGTCTCCGAGGACGGCGGCAAGAGCTTCAGCCCGATCAGCTTCGTCTACAAACATGTCGACGATCACGCGATGTGGATCGACCCCAACACCAGCGATCACTTCTTCATCGGCGGCGACGGCGGCATCTACGAAACCTGGGATCGTGGCCAGACCTGGCGTCATGTCACCAACCTGCCGACGGTGCAGTACTACCGTGCGACGCCGGACAACGACGTGCCCTTCTATAACGTCTGCGCGGGCACCCAGGACAACCACAGCCATTGCGGTCCCTCGCAGACCCGATTCACCGACGGCATCACCAACGCCGACTGGTGGATCGCCCAGTTTGGTGATGGCTTCAAGCCACAGTCCGATCCTTCCGACCCCAACACGGTCTACGCCCAGTACCAGCACGGCGGCCTGATCCGAATGGACCGGGTCAGCGGCGAACGCACCTCGATTGCACCGGTGGCGCCGGAGGGACAGCTGGCCTACAACTGGAACTGGAATACGCCGCTGATCATCTCCCCGCATTCGTCCAGCCGCCTGTACATGGGCGCCGAACGTTTGCTGCGCTCGGACGATCGCGGCAACAGCTGGCGCGAAGTCAGTCCGGACCTTACCCGCCAGCTGGACCGCAACCAGCTGGAGGTGATGGGGCGCGTCTGGAGCGTGGACGCGATCGCCAAAAATGCCTCGACCTCGATCTATGGGGCCCTGATTGCGATCGCCGAGAGCCCGATCACCGAAGGGCTGCTCTTTGTGGGCACCGACGACGGCCTGATTCAGGTCAGTGAGAACGGCGGTGAGAGCTGGCGGCGCAGCGATCGCTTCGCGACCGTGCCGGAGATGTCACTGATCGAGGACCTGATCGCTTCCCACCATGACGACAACGTGGTCTACATGGTCGTTGACAATCACAAGCGCGGCGACCACAAGCCCTATGTGCTCAAGAGCAGCGATCGCGGCAACAGCTGGCGCTTGATCGTCAAGGGATTGCCTGACCGTGGCGCGGCCCACACCATCATCGAGGACCACGTCAGCCCCAATCTGTTGTTTGTGGGCACCGAATTCGGCCTCTACTTCAGCGTCGACGGCGGCGGCCAGTGGCAGGAGCTAAGCAGCTTGCCCACCATCGCAGTCCGTGACCTGGAGATCCAGCGCCGCGAGAACGATCTGGTAGTCGGCACCTTCGGCCGCGGCATCTACATCCTCGACGACTACACCCCTTTGCGCACCGCGGCGCAGTCACTGAAGTCTGCCGAGGCCACCCTTTTCGCGGTCCGTGACGCCTGGCGCTTCCTGCCCGACAACCGCCGCGGTTGGGGCGGATTGGGCGACTGGGGCAACCGCTACGCCGCGGAAAACCCGCCCTATGGCGCGGTGTTCTCCTACTACCTTCCGGAGAGTCTGGAAACCGCGCAACAGAAGCGACAGAAGGCCGAACAGGCGCTGGCCAAGGAGGGCAAGGACACGCCCTATCCAAGCTGGGACGCGCTGCGCGCCGAGGACGCTGAGGAAGCACCCAGCCTGACCTTCACCGTTCGAGATGAGAACGGCAACGTGGTGGCCAGGGTCAACGGCCCCACCAGCAAGGGCTTTCACCGGGTGGCCTGGGATCTGCGCTATTCGGCGCCTGATCCCGTCAATCTCACCCCGCCAGCACAGCTGGCGCCGTGGCAATCGCCGCCGCAGGGGCCACTGGCGGTGGCCGGCAGCTACAGCGTCAGCCTGAGCAAGCGTCATCGCGGGGTCAGCAGCGAACTGGCCGGCCCGGTCAGTTTCCGGATCAAGCCGCTGTTTGGCGGCAAGAACTTCGCCGAAGATCAGGCGGCGGTCCTGAGCTTCCAGCAGAACAGCGCAGAACTGGTGCGCACCGTGACTGCGGCGATCGCCAAGCTGGACGAGATCGACGGCCGCATCAATCACTTGCTCAAGGCGGTGGAGTTGACTGGCGCCGCCGGGGAGACCCAGGCATCGGCGATCCGCGCGATTCAGAACCGTTCGCGTGACTTGCGCACTGCAATGACCGGCGATGCCAGCCTGAACAATCGCTATGCGCGCACCCCGACGTCGATCGCCGCGCGGGTGGGCGGTCTGCAGTCCAACTGGGGCAGTCAGGCGGACGTGACCACCACCGATCGTCAGTCCTACGCGATTGCGAAGACGCAGCTCGATGGCG
Source organism: Lysobacterales bacterium (assembly GCA_020442775.1). Lineage (GTDB taxonomy): Bacteria > Pseudomonadota > Gammaproteobacteria > Xanthomonadales > SZUA-5 > SZUA-5. The sequence continues at coordinate 4,886 of JAGRJL010000200.1, forward strand.
CGCTGACCAACCTGAGCGCAGTCGAGCAGGATCTGCGCGGCGTTGAGCAGCAACTGGAGCAACTGGGCGCACCGGGGACCCCGGGCCGGCTGCCGCAGCGGCGCTGACGCGATCGCCGGCAGACCAGCCTGCGCTGGTCTGCCGGCAGCTGAACCAATCTGGCTGCTGCCGCGTCTGCGGCCGATGTCAGTCCGGCCAAAAGCTGCGATCATGCCGGCATGAGTCAGACCACCCCTCCCACCCAGCTCAATGTTCTTGGCACCCCGCTGCAGCTGTGCAGCTTGGCGCCATTGACCGGCTTCTTTCGTGATGGCTGTTGCCGCGGCGACCCCAGCGACCGCGGACTACATGTGGTCTGCGCGGTGATGACCGCTGAGTTCCTGCGCTTTTCCAAGGCCCAAGGCAACGATCTCTCTACCCCCAGGCCCGAACTCGCTTTTCCTGGACTCAAACCCGGCGACCGCTGGTGCCTGTGCGCGCGGCGCTGGCGGGAGGCTTTTGAAGTCGGCAAGGCCCCTGACGTGGTGCTGGAAGCAACCCACATCAGCGCCCTGGCAGTGGTCTTTCTGGAACAGCTGCGGGCCCACGCCGCCGCCTGAGAAGCGATGGTCTGGCCTGCTCCTGTAGTAGCAAGGCGACGACGGTAACGCCGCCGCTTCTCACCCCTGGCGCGGTCTTCTCAGCTCGCTATCAGCGAATCGAGCGCAGTTCCAGGGTAAAGACCACCCCGTCTCCCTGGGGCCGATTACTGGCCCTGGCCTGCCCCCGATGGAGCTCGGCAACCAGCCGAACGATGTACAGCCCGAGGCCCAGATGCGGGCTCTCGGCGCCTCCCTGGCGCAGGGAAACCAGCGATTCGAACAGCCGATCCTGCATCTCCTCCGGTAGCGGCGGACCCTGATTGCTGACCCACACGCTGGCGCCGTCCACGGTCGTCGCGCAACCGATTTCGATCACGCCATCTTCCGGACTGAAGCTCAGCGCATTGTCGACCAGTTTGTCGAGTGCCTGGTGAATCAGCTCTGGCGCACCGCGCAGCGGTATCGACCGAGTTGGAATCTGCAGCCGCAGCTGGCGTTCGCCAGTGAGATCCCGATACCCGGCGCCGGCATTGGCGACCAAGGCCCCCAGATCAAACTCCTCGGGCTCGGCTGAATCCACTGCGCGCTCAATGCGACCGGCCTCACTCATCGCCCGCAGAATGGCGCGCAGGCGTTCGGCGCCGCCGCGGGCCCGCTCGGCATAGACCCTCGCGCTCTCCGGCAGTTGCTCGTGCTCCAGGTTCTCCAGCGATGAACGAACCACCGCCAACGGGGTGGCCAGCTCGTGGGAGAGCTTGCCCGCCAGCGAGCGCAGATAGCCGGTATAGGCATGCACCTGGTCGAGCAACCTGGCAAAACTGCGCGACAAATCGCCGACTTCGTCGCTGGCGCGGGAGCGCGGAAAGCCCTCGCGCAAGCGACCCTCGGGGGTCAGCGCATTCTCCGCCGCGTTGCGCAACAGGCGGATCCGCAGACTCAAATAGCTGGCGTAGCCAAACAGCACCGCAGCGGCGGCCAATACGCTCAGAAAACCGCCCAGAAGCAGCCCGCCCAGACCGCGATTGGTCCAGATCAGCAACGCATCGGCGCTGCGCTCCAGCACCACCGCCCCGCGACCGCCGGGCAACGGTGCGGCTGCGCTCAGAATCACCGTCGCCAGACTGCCTGCGGGCCGCCAGCCGACCGCATCAACGCCATCCAACGCCAGCGCCGACTCCTGCACCCGAAGGATCCGCTGCTCCGGACCGTAGCCGTCAGGATCAGCCAGCGGCGGCGCCATCAACCAGCGATAGACCATCGCCCGCAGCCAGCGCAGGAAGCTCAGGTCCTCTTCCTTGCGATCGATCAGCTGACCGCCGCGACGCAGTACGTGTCCGCCCGGACCCACCACTCGGCCGCGAGTGGCCTCCGGCAGCAACGCGGCCAACACCGCATCGTCCCGTCCCGCCTCCACCAAAGGCCGGGTTGCGCCCGGGGTCCCGCCGCTGCCGGTGCCATAGCGGTCGCGGATCTGGTCGGCTCGGGCACCCGCGTAGTCGATGATCTCCAGACCCAGCGACGCCGGCGCGCGCGGCTCCGGCAGCAGCGCCTCTATGGTGTAGCCGTCGGGGCGGTTGTGCCAAACCGCGGCTACCCCCAGAGTGGGAATTCGCCCCTGCGCATTGACCATGGGTTCGGCTCGCAGCGGCCCCTCGGCGGCGCTGTGCAGGCGGTAGCTGCGAATGCCATCAGCGTCTTCCAGATGAATCAGCACCTGGTCCACATCCTGCGCGCGACCCGGAACAAGATCGGCTCGCACCGGGCTGCCATCCACCACTTCGATCCACAGATACAGCCCACGAGCCCCACGCACCAGACTGACTCGCGCCGGCGGCTGACGCTCCTTGCTGCTGACCAACAGCTGAGCATCCTGCTCGACCCCGGCCCAATCGTCGGCGTAACCGTCCAGCTCCAGTGGAACGCTCACTCGGCGCACATAAAGCGGCTCTGGCTTGACCAGCCGCGGCGCCAGGTCAGGCTCCAGCGCCACGAATGCCTGCGCTGCCGCGTGGGCCGAGGCCAGCAGGGCCGCCTCCTGGCCCTGACGCAGCGTAGTCTCCATCTCGACCAGAAAACGCCAACCAGCGAGCGGAAACACCAGCGCCACCGCCAGCATCAGCAGGAGCTTGATCCGCAATGGCATCAGCTTCGACCCCGACGCACGCTGGTGCTGGCCAGCAAATCTCGCTCCGCGGCTTGCGCAAGCCGCTGGCCGATGGGTGCTTTACTGGCGAATGGAAGCGGCCACTGGAACTCCCGGCAAATCAAGCCTTCCACCGATAGCCGACCCCGTGAACCGTATCAACCGCGTCAAATTCGCTGTCCACCGCCAGGAATTTCTTGCGGATGCGCTTGATGTGCGAGGTCACGGTGGCTTCATCGACCACCACCTGCGCGGCGCTCATCAGCTGATCGCGGTTCTTCACGTGTCCCGGATAGCGCGCCAGGGTGTGCACGATCCAGAATTCGGTCACCGTCAGCGCGACCGGCTTGGTGTTCCAGGTCGCCATCATCCGCTCGCTGTCCAGGGCCAACGGGCCATGTTCCAGCAGCGCGTCCTTGCCGGGCGGCAGGCTCAGCGCTTCGGCGCGGCGGAACAGCGAAACGATCCGCGCCAGCAGATGCTGCAGGCTGATGTCCTTGGTCAGATAGTCGTCGGCGCCCAGGCGCAGACCGGAGATGATGTCGAAATCGGAATCGCGCGCGGTGAGGAAAATGATCGGCAGCGACTGCGACCTGGCGCGCAGCTCGCGGCAAAGCTCGAAGCCTCCTTCCGGTTCGTCGGCCAGCCCGATATCGATCATCACCAGATCGGGCAAGCGCAGAGCGAAGGCGGCGGAGGCTTCCGGCCGATTCGGAAAGGTCTTGACCTCGTATCCGTAGCGCCCCAGCGCCTCGGCGTAGTTGGCTCGAATCGAGGGTTCATCTTCGACGATCGCAATCTGTCTGGCCATTTCGGGTCGCTGTCTGCAGTGACGGGATCTGAGCTTAGGGATTGCGACCGTCGGCAGCAAGGCAGGCGGGACTGACGCTGACGGCTGCCCGCCAATCGCCCGGATTGGGCCGCGAATGGTCAGTGCGCTGCCCGATCGTCGGCCGCAGCATGCCTCACGCTGAAACTGCCGGAACACCCCGGCGCCTGCTGCGGAGTCAGTCAATGCCTTCCACCGTTCAATCGCGATGTCTGGCCTTCCTGATGTTGTTGCTGGTGGCGATTGCGCTCTTCGTCGGTCCGCCGGCCCAGGCCGGGCTGGAGTGGGATGGGCCGGGGGGCCGCTGGGAGGCGCCCACGCTGGCCACCGAGTACCACAGTGATGTGCGCGGTCTGCTGGTGGAAACCACCGTGGTGCAGCGCTTCTCCAACCCCACCGGTGACTGGCTCGAGGGTCGCTACACCTTGCCCCTGCCCGACGATGCCGCGGTGCACGGTCTGCGCCTGCGGATTGGAGATCGTTTGATCGAGGGCGAAGTGCGACTGCGTCAGGAGGCCAGGGTTGAGTACGAGGCAGCCAAGCTGGAGGGCAAGCGCAGCGCGCTGGTGGAGAATCAGCAGGGCAATCTGTTTCGCACCCGGGTCGCTCATGTGGGGCCGGGAGAAACCGTGGAAGTGGAGCTGCGCCTGAGTCATCTGGTGCGCTTTGAGCACGGGAGATTCACCCTGACCCTGCCGTTGACCCTGGTCCCGCGCTACGGCGAAGCGCCGAATCTGGACGGGGCCTTCAGCCTGCTGGAGACGAGTGCGGAGACCGGTGCTGCGCCGCTGGTCACCGTGGATCTGCAGATCGATCCTGGTGTGCCCTGTAGCGATCCCTATTCGCCCAGCCATCAGCTGCGTCTGGACCACAATGCAGGCCGCTACCTGCTGTCCACCGGCAGCGAGGCGGTAGCTGCGGATCGCGACCTGGTGGTCAACTGGGAACCGCTGCCGGGCAGCTCCCCCACCGCGGCGCTGTTCGCCGAACAATCGGCTGATTCGGCCTACGCCCTGCTGATGGTGGTGCCACCCAGTCAGCCCGGCCCCCGCCTGGCGCGAGAGCTGATCCTGATTGTCGACACCTCCGGTTCGATGGAGGGCGTGTCGATCCGCGCAGCGCAAGCTTCTGCCCGTCTTGCCCTGGGCGGGCTGGCACCGCAGGACACCTTCAATCTGGTTCGCTTTTCCTCCGACCATCAGGTGCTGTTCGAGCAATCGCAATCGCCCAGCCCGGCGCGACTGGCCCAGGCGATCGGCTTCATCGAGAGCTTCCGCGCCAATGGCGGGACCGAGATGGCGCCGGCGCTGGCCGCTGCCTTCGAACTGCCGGTGGACCCTGGCCGCGTACGTCAGGTGGTATTCGTCACTGATGGGGCGGTGAGCAATGAGGACCGGATCAGCGCCCAGGTCGGACGGGATGCCGGCGCGGCGCGGCTGTTTGCCGTTGGCATCGGCTCCGCGCCCAATGCCCACTTCCTGCGCAAGGCGGCTGAGCTGGGGCGCGGCAGCGCGCTGATGGTTCGCGATCCGGCGGACGCCCAGGCGCGCATGGGCGAGTTGCTTGAGCAGCTGGATTCGCCGCTGCTGACCCGGCTGAGTATCGTCAGCGACAGCGAATTGCAGACGCTGCCCCAGGTGCTGCCGGATCTGTATGCCGGTCAACCGCTAATGTTGCTGATCCGAAGCAAGGAACTGCGCGGCAAACTGCGGGTCGAGGGCGATAGCCAGGGCGCAGCCTGGAGCAAGTCGTTGGCGCTGAGTTTGCGCAACGACAGCGGTGTGGGACGGCTCTATGGTCGTCGACTGATCGATTCGCTGGAGGACCAGATTCGCCTGGGCGGCGAAACCGTCGAACTCAAGACCGAGATCGAGAAGACCGCGCTGGCCTTCGGGCTGGCCTCCCGCTACACCAGCTTCGTCGCGGTGGAACGCACGCCAGTGCGCGAGACGGACAGCGCCTTGCGCAAGCTCGCCTTTGCCAACGGCGCAGCGGATCAGGGGCAGCCCTTTGCCGCCACCGCAGCCGGATGGAAGGCACAGCTGGGCCTGGCGCTTCTGCTGCTGGCGGCAGCGATGCTGATGTGGATCCGACGATGAAGCCGGTGACCGTGATCCGCTGGCTGGCCACTGGCGGCGGTGTGCTGATGCTGCTTCAGGCGCTGTGGATTCCGGCAAAGGCGGAGCTGGCCCAACATCTGATCGCCAATGCCTACGCCGCAGGATTGTCCGACGGCCGTCCGCATCCGCCCTGGCCCTGGGCCGACACCTGGCCGGTGGCACGTTTGTCGGTACCCAGGCTGGCGCGGGAAAGCTATGTGCTGGCCGATGCCAGCGGGCGGACCCTGGCCTTCGGTCCGGGTCTGATCGGTGGACCGCCGGCGGCCGGTGCAGGGCTTTCGGTCGCCGGCCACAGAGACACCCATTTCGCCTTTCTGGGTGAACTCCGCGCGGGTGACGAAATGATCTGGGAGGATCGCTTCGGCACCCGACGATTTCGGCTGCAGCGCCGGCAGATCGCCGATGTCCGGCAGCATCAACTGGCGACGCCCGGGTCGGGAGAACTGCAGCTGAGCACCTGCTGGCCGCTGACCGACTGGCAACCGGGAGGACCACTTCGGCTGGTCTGGACGGCGGTGGAGAGCGATGAGGCTGCGCTCGGCGGATCAGCTACCTCGAGTCGTGTCACGGTCGGAGTGCGGTTGCAAAACGCCCAGGAAATGGACTCGGTGATCAGGCGTGGAGCGCACACGTGAGCGGGCCGGTGATGATCGTGGCTGGTGGTACCGGTGGCCACATATTCCCGGGGTTGGCGGTGGCGGACGCGCTGCTTGCCAAGGCGGCGCCGGTGACCTGGTTGGGCGCGCTGGGTGGGATGGAGGAAGATCTGGTGCAGCGCCATCAGATTCCTTTTGATGGGATTGCCGTCAACCGCCTGCGCGGCCAGGGCCTGCTGCGCTGGCTGCTCGCGCCTCTGGCAGTTGCCCGCTCGGTCCTGCAGGCGGCGCTAGTGCTGCGCAAGCGTCAGCCACGTTGCGTGCTGGCACTGGGCGGATTTGCCGCCGGGCCCGGCGGGTTGGCTGCCTGGCTGCTGCGGATTCCGCTGGTGGTGCACGAGCAGAATCGCATTCCCGGATTGACCAACCGCGTGCTGATGCGGCTGGCAAAGCGCCGTTTTTTCGGCCTGGATGGATGCTTCGCGCAGCAGATAGGCGCGACCGCCGTGGGTAACCCGGTGCGCCACAGCATCCTGGACCTGCCCGACCCGGCCAGGCGCAGGGTGGCAATGGGACCGCTCCGATTGTTGGTGCTGGGCGGCAGCCAGGGGGCGCGCTTTCTGAATCAGACCGTACCTCAGGCACTGGCGCTATTGCCGGCGATCAATCGGCCGCAGGTGCTGCATCAGTGCGGTGCCGGCAACCTGGAGCAGACCCGCGAGGCATATCGGCAAGCCGGCGTGGAAGCTCGGTGTCATGACTTCCTTGCCGACATGGCGGCAACCTACGCCAACGCCGATCTGGCGAT
>JAGRJL010000201.1 GCA_020442775.1 Lysobacterales bacterium
CGGTCAGACCATCCATCCCGGTCGCGCCGGTAGGACCGGTCGCGCCCACGCCAGTGGCACCGGTTGGTCCGGTCGCGCCAGTCGCGCCGGTCAATCCGTCCATGCCCGTGGCACCGGTAGGGCCGGTTGCGCCGACGCCGGTGGCGCCGGTGGGCCCGGTCGCACCAGTCGCGCCGGTCAATCCATCCATCCCGGTCGCGCCGGTGGGGCCAGTCGNNGCGCCCACGCCAGTGGCGCCGGTTGGTCCAGTGGGTCCGATTACGCCCGTTGCTCCAGTGGGCCCGGCAGCGCCACTCGGACCCGGCACACCATCCGCGCCGGTGGGACCGGCGGGACCGATCGGACCGGTTGGCCCGGTGGGACCGGTGGGTGCCAGCTGGCAGCTTCCGAGCTGACCACTCAGCGTATCGAAGCAGAGAAACTGCTCTACGGCAGACGCCGATGGCAGGGCCGGGATCAGCACGCTGCCGTCGTCATTGACCCGCAGTCGGATGACGGCGCCATTCTGACTGGTGACCTCGAAACCATCGCCGGTGGCCAGCTGGGCGTCGATGTCGGCAGCGTGGGAGACGCCGCAGCACAGCGCCCCTTGAATAGCCAGCACGAGTGGGCGCAGGCGAGACGGTTTCAGTCGCATCGGGATTCCCCCAGGCGGGTTGAGCGGAGCTGGTACCAGCAGATTGCGGCCATCAGCACCAGCAATAGAGCCGCAGCGGGCGGCGACATTAATGGCACCGGGTGCACCGGTTGGTCGTTCTGCGAGAAGAATCTTGGTGAATTGCCGCGATCGATGCTGTCATAGCTCGCAGGCAGATCGGGCGCCAGGTACTGGCTCTCGGGCGGCGCACCGACGTCCTCGACGTCGATTCGCACAACGCGCTGACTGGCGTTGGTCGCCAGATTCAGCAGCGCGACGGATCCTGCCGTATCCGAGCGCAAGCGCAGTCGATCAGTCCCACCTTCCAGGTCCAGGCTGCCTGCGATGGACTGCGTCTGAGCGCCAGGCAGGAGCTGCAATCGTCCGGCGACGCTGTGCAGGAACAGGCGGTTGAAACTGTGCGATCCGACGATGCGGGACTGGGTTCTGCCGCAGCCGTCCTCAATCTCGACGGTCCCGGATTGCGCGATCAGCGCGGTCGCCGCATCAAGGTCACCGGAGAGGCGGAGATGGCCGTTGCCACCGGTCAGCGGGCCCACCGCTCGCACGTCACGGACGCCCCGAACGGTGCCGCTCTCCATCGACAGTGTGCCGAGCACCTCGAGGTCCCGGCAACCCAGATCCAGCTGCGCGGAGCCCATTTGCATTTGGGCGCCATTGCCAATGATCAACTGCTGTGCCTGCGCGCTGTAGGCAACCATGCCCGCAGCGACGCAGACCCACCCCAGCAGAAAGCCTCTCAGACTCCGCATCCCGCCCCCGTTCACCAGCGCTCGGCCAGCAATGCAGCACACTAGCGCATTCCCATCCCCAAGCCACCGCCAATCGTTGTAAAACAATCGCCGGAGAATCGGTTCCGGAATCTCACCTGAGGGGAGACTTCCGACGACTGAGGCGCAGTACATCCAACCCGCTGGTCACGCGGAGATCCAAGCCTTGCGAGAGAGTCGTCAACGAATCTGTTTGTGCATGATCGTCAAGGATGAGGCCGCAGTGATTGAGCGCTGCCTGCAATCGGTGCAGCCATTGATCGACCACTGGGTCATCGTGGACACCGGATCGACCGATTCCACCCGTGAACTGATCTCCCAGCAACTGGCACATCTGCCCGGATTGTTGGGCGAGCGACCCTGGCAAGACTTCGCCAGCAACCGCAATCAGGCATTGGCGCTGGCGCGTGAGTTCCTCAAGACGCAATCAACTCAAGGTGGGGCAGCGAACCGGGATTACCTGCTGCTGATCGATGCAGACGAGGCACTGGAATTGCCGACCAACTTCCAGCTGCCACCGCTGAGCCAGCCTGCCTATGATTTTCAGATGCGTTATGGCGACCTCAGCTACGCGCGCACCAGCCTGATCGCTGCCGATGTCGATTGGGCTTATGTGGGCGTGCTGCACGAGTACTTGCAGTGTGCGCAGCAGGCAGTCCCGACGCTGCTGCCCGGACTGTCGGTGAGGGTACGGGCCGAAGGCGCGCGCAGCAGGAATCCGCGGAAATTTCATGACGACGCCGCGCTGCTGGAAGTGGCACTGAAGCGCGACCCCGACAACAGTCGCGACCAGTTCTATCTGGCCCAGAGTTATCGGGACGCAGGAGAGACTGATGCCGCCCTGTCGGCCTACCAACGTCGGGCGGCGATGCCCGGGTGGGACGAGGAACGCTGGTACGCGTTGTTGCAAGTGGCGCTGCTGACGGAAAGGCTGCACGGCGAGAGCCAACCGGAGGCAGTCCTGGATGCCTATCAGCAGGCCTACCAGGCTCGACCATCGCGAGCTGAGACGCTGGTTGAGCAGGCCCGCTGGCATCGCCTGCGCTCAGAGTTTCCCGCCGCCCTGCTTTGCGCCCGGGCCGCGGCACAGATTCCGCTCACCGATGATCGCCTGTTCATTGATCTGGCCTGCTACGGCTGGCGTGCGCTGGACGAGTGGTCAATTGCCGCCTGGTACTGCGGTTGCCTCGCCGAGGGAGCCGAGGTGATGCAACGCCTGCTGCGGCTTCCGCCGCCGTCGGGCGAACTGCCGCGAGTGCGCGCCAATCTCGGCTTTTATCAGTCTCGCGGCTTTGCTCTGGAGGTCGATGTGTCCGGCGTCGACAGCGCCTAGACCGGATCTGCAAGCCGCATAGGTCGAGCCAAACTCGAACTTCGCAGCCCACGCAATTTGTTTCAATTTCTGCGTCTTCAGCGGCTTCTCAGCGCGCCGCCCTGCGGCGCAGAATCCTCGCCAGATCCACCGGCCCGGCAATCGGGGCGCGTGCATCAATGGGGAAGGTGATCCGCCGGATTCACGGCGAGCGTTGAGGAGACTTTTTTGCCGGTGCGCGCTGCTTGGCGGCGCGCGGCTGGCGTTTTGATGGTTCAGTTCACTGGGGGCTATATGCGGCGTAGTGCGTTGTTTCTGGCATTGGTGGCGGTCGGTTTCGGATTCATCGGCGAGCAAGCCGCGGCGGCCAAGTCCAAGGCCGGGCACAAGTTCAAGGGCAGCATCCAGACGCAGTACCGCAGCAATTCCAACGTTTCCATTGCGGCGTCCTCCAACGGCGGCTTCGACTTCGCCGATCCCGGTGAGTTTGGGGACGACGAGGAAGACCAGCCTGACGACGATTCGGAAGACGAGGAGGACGACAGTTTCGATGATGACTTCGCCGACATCGACGATGCGGAGTACGACGAGGACGAGATCGAGGAAGACGACGCCATTGATGAGGACGGCGACGGGATTGACGATCTGATCGACCCCAATGCCGACATCCGGGTCGACAAGGAGAGTCGCTTCAGCGCCAAGTTCGCGCTGACCCACAAGTACACCTTCGAAAACGAGGAGTGGTCATGGAACAACGGGGTGCGCTTCAGCAGCGACACCCACCAGCAGCGCGACGACCTGGACAAGTTCAACTACGCCTTTACCACCGGCGGTGAATACGCGCCCAAGGGCAGCCCGCACAAGTTCAAGTCAGCGATTTCCTATGTGACCCTGGACAAGGACAACAACAAGTTCGTCAGCACCTTCATCGTGTCCTTCGGCTACAGCCTGGAGCTGTCCAAGCGGCTCTCGCTGGGCGCGGCCTACAACTATCAGGACAAGAACATCACCAACCCGGACGCCCCGGATGCCACGGTCGATACCCTGGCCTTCAGCGCCGACTTCAAGGCCAGCGCCAACGACATCTTCAAGCTCAAGATCGCCCCCAAGTTCGAAGACTCCACCAAGGTCACCCGCGACACCGATGCCTGGGGCTATGAGCTGACCTACACCCGCAAGCTGCCGTGGGACATGACCGCCGGCCTGGGCTACCGCTTCGACAACATCGAATACCAGAACCTGACTCCGCGCCGCGAGGACACCAACCGCACCTGGGCGGTCGAGCTGAGCAAGGACTTCAACAAGCACTTCGGGGTCAATCTGGGCTACGAGACCCGTGAGCGCCAGTCCAACATCCCGGGCAAGGACGCCGAGAACGACAGCACCTACTTCAGCGCCGAGTACAAGTTCTAGCGCGGATCGCCACCGCTGGATGAGAAGCGACCACCGCTGGTGGTCGCGCGGTGAAGCTGCCAACATCAGACGATGGCAACAGGCAAGCAGCCAGCGGAATCGGCACCGGCGACCGCTGCGCTCGATCAACCCGGCAGCGGTGCGGAAATCTCGGATTGTCAGCGCTATCGCTACGCGCTGTGGCGACGCTGGGCCGATGGCCCGGCGGTGTTGTTCGTCATGCTCAACCCCTCCACTGCCGACGCACGCAGCGATGACCCGACGATTCGCCGCTGCATCGGCTTTGCCCGCAGCTGGGACTACGCCGCGGTGCTGGTGGCCAACCTGTTCGCCCTGCGTACCCCCACCCCAGCCGACTGCTGCGAGCCCGCTCTCCGATCGGCCCGGATAACGATGCATGGCTGCGGCGGCTGCAGTCTGCCGCCGGGCTGACCGTCGCCGCCTGGGGCAATCACGGTCGCCATCGCAGGCGCAGCGAGAAGATTCGCCCATTGCTGGCGCAGGTCTCGGTGCTCGGCCTGACCCAGCTCGGCGAGCCGCGCCACCCGCTCTACGTCCGCGCCGACACCAGGCCGCAGGCGTGGCTGGCGTGAGCGGCGCGAGTTGCGGAATTCGCCGGGTCAGCCGCGGCAGCTCGCGACCACCCGCCTGGCACGTTCGACCGTCAGCAGCAGCGAGATTTGACCGAGCCGTCGTGGCCACACCACACTAGCCTGCCTTGTTCATGAATGTTCGTCGCGAGGGTTTTGCAGGCGCGCTGTGGTGCGGTTCGCGGACGGGAGATCGGCAAAGGCGTACCTGA
>JAGRJL010000202.1 GCA_020442775.1 Lysobacterales bacterium
TGCAGCGTCTGCTGTTCCAGCGATTCCAGGCTCGGCAGGCTCAGCAACGGCAGCGGCTGCTGCTGCCGGCTGGCGGCAATCTGCTGATCCAGCGGCCAGTCCAGCAGGAAATTCAGATAGCGACGGGCGATCGCCACCTGTGCCCGGCTGCGCGACTGCTCCTGTTCCAGCTCCAGCCGCTCGGCTTCGGCGCGCAGCACCTGATCGCGAGTGACCTTGCCGTTGTCATACAGCGCCTGGCTGACCCGCACGTTCTCCGCCAGCACCATCAAACTGGCGTCGACGATGGCCAGCGCCGCGCGGGCCTGGCTCCAGCCGTAGTAGGCAATTCGGATGTCTCTGGCCAACTGCTGGCGAAAGCGCTCCAGTTCGGCTTCGAAGGCTTCGCGTTCGGCGGCAAAGCGGTCCACGTTGGCGCGCGCCGCCGGCGCGTAGAGCAGCTGGCGCAGGGTCAGTCGGGTGTCCTGCTCATGCTCGCGCAGTAGTGAGAAACTGGTCTGCTCCAGGGTCGGGAACTGCGCGCTCTGGCCCTGCTGCTGAAGCAGCTGGTTGAGCGTGCTGTAGACCGGATTGAGCAGATCCGACAGCGGCACATCAATATCGCGGCCACCGCGGCTGACGCTGTAGCGAGCGTTCAGATCCAGCTGCGGGCGCAGCGCGGCGCGCGCCTCGTTCAGGGCCTGCTCGGCGCGCTGCAGATCCAAAGACTGCGCGGCCAGACCCAGATTGCGCTCCAGACCAGCCGCCACCAATGCCTCGACCACCTGATCAATCGGCCGGGTGGCCATCTCCTCGGGCAGCGCAACTTCTTCGGCGCGCAGCGGGGTGGTGATCACGACCAGCAGCAGCAAGATTCGTTGAACAAACATACAAGTCCTAGACACTTGTCTATTCCCGGCCAAAAAAAATCAGCCCGGTCGGGCCGAGAGTGCGCGACGTGCCAGCTGCAGGGCCTGTTTGGTCAGGCTTTCGGCGTCCAGACCATCGCGCGCCATCAGATGCGCCTTGGTTTGACCCAGCTGGATGATTCCGTGAATGAAGCCCCACAGCACGATCGAGGTTAGTAGTGGATCGCCGATATTGGCGCTGATCGACCCATCTTGCTTGCCCCGGCTGATCACCTCGGCTACCAGCGAATGGACTCCGTCGCCGGCAATCAAACAGGCCGACTCGTTGCTGTTCGGGTCCACCTGCTCCGGGCGATGGGCCTCGAAGCGAGAGCAGGCGAGAAAATAGTGCGGCACGTCGATCGCAAAGCGCACGTAGGCCGCACCGATGGCGCCGACCTGGTCCAAACCCAGCTCATGCTCATCCATTGCCGCCTTGAAGCGTCGGCGCAGTTCCACCAGCGCGCGCTCGGCGATCGCAAAATGCAGGTCGTCCTTGTCCTTGAAGTAGACATACAGCAGCGCCCGACTCAGCCGTGCCTTGCGCGCGATCTGGTCCATCGTGATCTTGTCCCAGCCGTCGGCGATATAGCAGGCTTCTGCCGCATCAACGATTTCGTTGCGGCGTTGTTCCTTTTCTTCCAGACGGCGTTCGGCGACATAGCTCATGGGGCGCAGAGTAAACTCCCGCTGACACGGTGTCAACAATTAGATTGAAGTTTATAGAACGTGAAGATGGGCCGGGAAAGGGCCCAGGGGCAGAGGGCACAGGGCCTAGCGCAGCGACGAACACAATTGCCAACATTGGCAATCTGGCTCGTCTACAAAAGCCGTTGAGCCGGGTCACCTCAGCCACTCCGACACCCCCTGGGCTCTATGCCCTGGTCCCTGTGCGCTAAATAAACAGCCACCTCCCCCCGTCCACCCGCAGCACCTGACCGGTCACGTAGTCACCGCGATCGAGCAGGAAGAGGGCGGCGTCGGCCAGTGCTTCGGGGCTACCCTGGCGCTGTAGGGCGGTGCGCTCCAGCACCACCTCGGGGGTCTCGGCCTTTTCCATGTTCTCGCTCCAGATGATGTTGCCCGGGGCGATGGCGTTGACCCGCACTTCAGGCCCCAGCGCTCGGGCCAGCCCGTAGGTGAGCGCGACCAGCGCGGCCTTGGCCATGCAGTAGGGCAGGTAATCGGGCAGCGGCCTGTCGGCGTAGATGTCGACCAGATTCAGGATCGCGCCGCGATGCTGACGCAGGCTGTCGGCGGCTGCCTGGGCCAGAAATAGCGGCGCCCGGGCGTTGGAGGCGAACAGCTCGTCCACCTGGGCCGCGCTGATCTGGCCCAGCGGCGTGGGATAGAAGGCCGAGGCGTTGTTGATCAGCAGATCCAGGCGGCCGCCGCGAGCCTGGGTCTGCTCGACCATCCGCACCGGTGCGTCGGCATCCATCAGATCGGCCTGCAGCAGCCAGGCCGAATCCGGCCGCTGCGCATTCAGTTCCGCGGCCAGCCGCTCGGCCTCCTCGGCAGAGCTTCGATAGTGAATCGCGATGCGATAGCCCGCCCGGTGCAGTGCACGACTGATCGCTGCACCGATACGCCGGGCGCCCCCGGTTACCAGCGCAACCCTGGCCTGTTCCATGCTCATCGCCGACCACTCTCGCTTTGTGCGTTTCCAGAACGCGGACCCTAGCGCTTCTGAGAGCGCCTGCAAACCATCGTGAAGCCGTCCTTTCCCCCAAGCCGATCAGTACAGCCCATCGCTCGCTTGCGGTTATGCTCTGCGCAATCCAAACCGTCGGGACCGCATGAGCGCGCCGCAGCTACCGCCGCCAGATCCAGAGTTGATCGAACACAGCGAACGGCTGGCCGCGCATATCCATGCCGAGATTGCCGCAAGCGGTCCGATCGCCTTCTCCCGCTATATGGAGCTGGCGCTGTATGCGCCGGGGTTGGGCTACTACAGCGCAGGTCTGCACAAGTTCGGAAGGCGTGGCGATTTCATCACCGCTCCGGAGCTGGGAGCAGTTTTCGCACAAACGCTGGCGCAGGTGATCGCGCCGGTGCTGCGTCAGCTGGAGCAACCCACCATCCTTGAGGTGGGTGGTGGCAGCGGTCGTTTTGCAGTGGATCTGTGGCGCGCCCTGGCGGAGCTGGAGGCGCTGCCTGAACGCTACTGGCTGCTGGAGCGCAGCGCCGATCTGCGCGAACGCCAGATCGAGCGTCTGGAGCAGGAGCTGCCGGCGGCGCTGCCGCGGATCGCCTGGCTGGACGAGCCACCGCGGGAGCGCTGGGATGGCGTGATGGTGGCCAACGAGGTGGTCGATGCGCTGCCCGTGGATCTGTTCGAGATCACCGCCAGCGGTCCGATGGAAAGGGTGGTGGAATCGGTCGCCGGTGAGTTCCGCTTCGGACTGCGGCCGCTGCAGGGCCTGCTGGCGATCCAGCTGCCGCAGCTGTTGGAAAGCTTGCCACAGCCGCTGCCGGTGGGCTGGCAGGGCGAGCTGCTGTGCACCGCCGGGGCCTGGCTGGACAGCGTCGCTGGCCGCTTGCGCGACGGGATGGCGCTGCTGGTGGATTATGGTGAGGTGGCCAGCGACCTCTACCATCCGCAGCGCCCACAGGGCAGCTTTCGCTGCTTCTATCGGCACCGGGTCCACGCCGATCCATTCTGGTACCCGGGACTATGCGATCTCACCGCATCGGTGGACTTCACCGCACTGGCCCGAGCCGGCGACGAGCTGGGCTTCGAGCTCGCCGCCTACGACACTCAGTCGGCCTTCCTCCGCGCCGCGCGCATCGACCTGGCCATCGGTGATCTCAGCCTGCTGCCGGAAATGAAGCGCATTCGGGTCAGCCAGCAGCTGAAGACGCTGATGCTGCCCAATGAAATGGGCGAGCGCTTCAAGGTGATGGCGCTGATACGACAGCTGGATCCCGAGCATCTGCCCGATGCGCTGACGCTGCCTGGGCAAAGGCATCGCCTTTGAGCGCCGAGCAGCTGCATCACCACCGATCCTATCTGTGGATCGGACGCGCCCTGATCGTTGTGATCCTGGTCCTTTCCCTTGGTCGCCTTGGACCCGCTGGACTGCCGGTGCCGAACGGGGACAAGTGGGGCCACCTGTTGGCCTATGCGGCCCTGAGTTTCTGGTACGCGTCATTTATTCTCGACTGGCGGGGCAGAATCTGGCGCGCCGGTGCCTTCGTGGCGCTCGGCGCCATGATTGAAGGACTGCAGTCATTGACCGCCTACCGCAGCGCCGAATGGGCCGATCTGGCCGCAGACGGCGCAGGCGTAGCCCTGGGATTGATCCTTGCGATGACTCCTCTGGGCCAACTGCTGACGGCAGTCGATCATCGATTCGCGCGGCACCCGCAATGAACTGGCCACCCGGAAATCAGTGATCCATGCGCGGGAATGATTCAGTCAACTCCAGGCGGATGATCGTCTCCCCACCTCGGCACCCTCGCGCAAAGCCGCCAATGATTGACCAACCTGCGCAAATTTGTGTGGCAAGCCGTTGCACACGCGCTAGTTGGGTGGGTTAATCAACGCTGGGTTGAGCAGCGTGACACCGATCCGGCCTATACTTGAACCAGCCATGAGCAGTGACTGCACCCCAACGTCGAAGCCGCCCCTCGATCTGGACTGGCTCAAAGCCCTGGATCTGAACTTCCCGGCCGACGCCACCGAGCTCGCCATTCCGGGCGTGGAAGAGGCGACGGTGCTGATGCGCGAGCGGCGTTTTGATCTGTACGGCGTTGTCGCCGAAGTAGGTGCCAGCTTCCTGCGTCATTTCGGGGAAGCTGAACGTCCCCGCTTGTTGCGGGTGCAGGACGCACTGGCGCTGAGCTTTGCGCGGATGGCCTCACGCCACGGCAGCTGGGGCAATGATCTGCACCACTACCACAACGAAGGTCATGCGCTGGAGTTGCTCAACGGCCGGCTGGCGCGAATCCGCCAACAGTTCGGCTGGGAAGCGCTCAGCGCCGAACGCTGGATACTGATGGCCTTGTTTGCCACCTGTCACGACCTGCGTCAGCGCGAGAAAGTCGACTACCTGCGCGGCGTTGGCGCCAACGAGCGCGCCAGCATCGCCGAGGCCTTCCGGATCCTCGATACCTGCGGCTTCGACCGCGAG
>JAGRJL010000203.1 GCA_020442775.1 Lysobacterales bacterium
GGATCGGCGGCCATCACCGCGATCGCGCCGGCCTCCTTGAGCTTGGCGATGGGTTCGCGAAAGTCCCGCACTTCTCCGCTGCTGCCCGGGTACTGCAGCAGGGCGCCGAACACTGCGGCAGGCGCCAGATCGGTGCCAGGGTCGCCGATGATCAGTTGCCAGCCCAGCGGCTCGGCTCGGGTGCGCAGCACGGCGATGGTTTGCGGGTGGCAGTCGCGGTCGACAAAGAACGCCTTGGGCAGCTTGCGCGCACTGCGCTCGGCAACCGCCATGGCTTCCGCCGCGGCGGTTGCCTCGTCCAGCAGCGAAGCATTGGCCACATCCAGCGCGGTGAGTTCGCAGACCATGGTCTGGAAGTTCAGCAGGGCCTCCAGCCGCCCCTGGCTGATCTCCGGCTGGTAAGGCGTGTAGGCGGTGTACCAGGCGGGGTTCTCCAGAATATTGCGCTGAATCACCGGCGGCAGGATGGTCCCGTAGTAACCCTGACCGATCAGCGAATGAAAGCACTGATTGCGTTCGGCGATGCGCCGCAGGCGGGCGATGGCATCCACCTCGCTGAGCGCTTCGGCGACGCCTAAGGGGTCGTGATAGCGAATCGAGGCCGGCATGGTCTGAGCCATCAGCGCCTCCAGCGAGTCTGCGCCGATGGTAGCCAGCATCTCATCGACTTCGGCCGGTGAGGGTCCAATGTGACGGGCGGCGAAATCGCGTGCGGCAACTGCCAACGGGGACGAAACTGACATCGGGCGGTCCTCAAGCGGCGCCTGCGCGCCTGGTTCGGGGCGGTGCGCGCTGCCGGTCGGAGCCCTCAGGGCGATGACAGATAGACGCGCGTGGGACCGGACCCTGCGATCCGGCACGCGCCCCATCTGTATAGGTGCCTGAGAGCGTTACTCCTTCGGCGGATCGCTCCTGGCGGCGATCTCTTTCCAGATAGCCACCGCGCGGTCAGCGCGGTGTGCGGGTCGGTCCCTTTGCCTGAGAGTTTCCGGGGCGGTTGCTCCTTCGGCGTTCGCAGCTGCGATCCATGATCGGTCTTTTGCGAAGCTCTCCCGACGCGCGGCGCGCAATTTATCACGTGGGCCGTCTGCGTCACAGCAGAATCGGTGACTGACGACAGCGATGAGTGCAATCAGCAATGCCAGATGGATTCCACTGGCGGCCTGCGCTCAGCGCCGGCGCGCGCGCTTTTCGAACAACCCCCGGTAGCGTGCCTTGAGGGTCAGCAGATCCGCCCGGGTAATCGCAAACACCCCCATGGCCCCCACGCTGAAGCTTATCCAGCGGAGTTCCGGATCGGGTACCAGGCCGCGCAGGGTGCGTTCAGCTTCACCGATCTCCACCACCAGGAGCCCGTCGTCGGTGAGAAACTCAGGAGCCTGGTCCAGAATTCTGAAGGTGATGTCCAACCCGTCTGCGCCAGAGGGCAGCGCCATCTCGGGCTCATGCGCATACTCGGCGGGTAGCGCCTGGTATTCGTCCATCGTCAGGTAGGGCGGATTCGATACGATCAGGTCGTAGCGTCTGGCGGGAATTGCGTCGAACAGGTCCGACTGGAGCAAGCTCACCTGGCCTTCGAGGCCCAATAGCGCGCAGTTCTCGGCTGCCAGCGCGAGCGCATCGGGACTGAGATCGGCAGCATCGACCCGCCAGTGTGGATGATGGGCGGCCAGTGCCAGGGCAATGGAGCCGCCGCCGGTGCAAAGGTCCAGCGCATGGTCAATCTGGACGGGCCGGGGCAGCGATTGAAATGAGCCCAGGATCAGCTCGGCAATCGGCGATCGCGGGACCAGCGCTCGATGATCAGTTTTCATGCTCAGCCCGGCAAATTCAGCCCGGCCGATCAGGTATGCCGCTGGGATGCGCTGCTCTACGCGCAGATCAAAGAGTTGTTGAACCTGCCTGACTTCTTCCGGCAGCAGTCGCGCCCGGGCCAGATGGGCAGGCCAATCGTTGGGCAGATCCAGCGCATGCAGGACCAGGCTGCGGGCTTCGTCGAGCGCGTTGTCATGCAGGTGGCCGATGCAGACCCGGGCGCCGCTCAGGCGCCTGGCGCCGTCCGCAATCAGATCCAGCAGCGTTGGCGGCTGCTTCATCGGGCGTGCTCGGCGATTGGTGGGCTATAGGTCGTCATGCTCGGCGCAGCAGGGCCAGGACTTCAAAGTGGCGAGTATGCGGAAACATATCGAAAACCTGGGCCTTCTCGATCACGAAGGACTGCAGCCGCTCGCTGTCGCGCGCCAGGGTTTCAAGGTTGCAGCTGGAGTAGAGCAGGTGGCGGATGCCTGATTGCTCAAGTTCACTACACAGGCGCCGATCCAGCCCCCGACGCGGCGGATTGACCACCACCAGCTCAGCATCGGCGGCGACCGCCGCCGCATCGGCATCGGCGCATTCGAAGGAGATCTGGGGATTCCGATTGAGTGTGCGCGCTGCCTGAGCGGCGGCTATCGCCTCGCTGCTGATCTCGATTGCCTGCACTGTGCGGCCGGGCGCCGCCGCATGGTAGGCGAAGGCGCCGACGCCACAATAAAGGTCGATAACCTGCGCGGGCGCACAGTGATTGATCCACTCGGCCGCCTGCGCATAGAGCGCGGCAGCGACGGTGGAGTTGGTCTGCAGGAAGCTGCGAGTGCCAAACAGCAGCTGATGCTGGTTGAACTGCACCGGCAGCCAGCGAGCCGGCGTGAGCAGCATCTCCTGATCGCCTTCCAGAACCGCCTTGTGTTCAGGCTGCAAGTTGACCGAAATCACGCTGTCATCGGGCAACTGCGCCTGCAGCCAGGGAAGGTGCTTGACGATACGGTCCACGCATTCGGTCGAGCGCAGTACCCAGCGCAGCATCACCGGTTGGTCCGGCCAGGCCTCGGTGAGCAACACAAATTTCAGCTCACCGCGGCGCTGGTTCAAATCATAGGGGCTGAGCCGGGCTCGCCCAATGAATGTCTTGATCAGGGGGAAATAGCGCGCCAGGCTGGCCGAGTAGAGCGCGCAGTCGCCCAGATCAACTGCCTCCTTGCCCAACTCCCACAGGCCCAGGGTAGGGGCCTCGATGGTGCCGCCCACCGCCATCTTGGCCTTGTTGCGCATTCCCGAGACCGGGCTGGCAACCGCTGTCTGCCATTCGATTGGGGCGGGCTGAAGGTCCTGAAGGCGCGCCTGCGCCTGTGCCTGCTTGCGCTTCAGCTGCGCCGGGTAGGGGGTTTGTATCCAGGTGCAGGATCGACACGCCGCCCGGGAAAAGTACGCGCAGTCGATCACGGCTGATCGGTGCCGGAATGCGCGCGCCGCCGATTTGCCCAGCGCGCGGCAGCGATACCCGCGGCGCGACCACTGGCCAGACAGGCGGTCAGCAGGTAGCCGCCGGTGGGTGCTTCCCAATCGATCATTTCCCCGGCGCACCAGACCCCGGGCAGGGCGCGCAACATGCCGTCCCCGGTCAGCGATTCGAATCGCACGCCGCCTGCGCAGCTGATCGCCTCATCGATGGGGCGAGTCGCGAGCAGCGGCAGCGGCAAATCCTTGATGGTGCGCGCGAGCGCCGCCGGATCGTTGAACACTGCGGGCTCGGCCAACTCCCGCAGGAGCCCATAGCGACTGCCGCCGAGGCCAATCTGGCGGCGCAGAAACTCACTCCAGCTGCGCCCCTTGCGCGGCGCGGACAAGCGTTGATCGATGCTCGGCAAGGGACGGTCCGGGCACAAATCCAGTCGCAGGATGGCCCGGGAGTCCGTGGTGATGGCATCGCGAAGCTCGGCGCTGAGCGCGTAAATCAAACTGCCTTCCACGCCGTGCTCGGTGAGCATGAACTCGCCCTTGATTGGAATGCTTCCCTCCAGGGACGCGCTGACCTGCTTGACTGCCTGACCGGCAAAGCGTTCGCGGAAGGGTTCGCTCCAGGCCGCTTCGAAGCCGCAGTTGCTGGGCCTCAGGTCGGCAACCTCGGCACCTGCCTGGCGCAGGATGCTCACCCATGCCCCGCTGGCGCCGAGCTTGCTCCAGCTCGATCCGCCCATCGCCAGTACCACAACTGCAGGACGCAGCGCGAGTTGTTCGTCGACGCCTTCAAGGGTGATCTCGCCTTGCTCGTTCCAGCCGCTGAAGCGCATTCTGGTATGCAGCTGCAGGCCCTGCTGTCGCAATCTGCGGACCCAGCTCCTGAGCATCGGACCGGCCTTGAAGTCTGCAGGAAAGACCCGCCCAGAGCTCCCGACCACGGTTTCGATGCCGAGCTCCCGGGCCCAGTCTCTGAGCTGATCGGGACCGAAGGCGCGCAGCCAGCGGTCCACCTGCGGGGCGCGCTCCCGATAGCGCGCGACGAAGTCCGGGTATGGCTCGGAATGGGTGAGATTCAGTCCGCCCTTGCCGGCAATCAGAAACTTGCGCGCCAGCGAAGGCGCCGACTCGTACAACTGCACCTGACAACAATGAGACAGCAGGCTCTCGGCCGCCATCAGGCCGGCCGGGCC
>JAGRJL010000204.1 GCA_020442775.1 Lysobacterales bacterium
GCGAACCGCACCACAGCGCGCCTGCAAAACCCTCGCGACGAACGTTCATGAATAATCCGGGCTGGTGTGGTGATCCGCAAATACGTTGAATTTGGTTCCGATGGATTTTTGCCATAGGCAAGGCGAGAGGAGGCGGCATAGCAGCGCTATGGCGACGACGAGCAACGGTGCAAGCAATCTGCAGTTCCGCCTGGCGCCCGCCAGTCGGGGTGTACACCTGCGGCTGCTGGCGGTCTGGGCCGTGGTGCTGCTGGCAGCGATGGCCTATTGCTGGATGCATTCGTCCATCGCCGACGGCGGTCAGCATGATCCGTTGATCACCCTGCGTTGGGCGACTACCCACTGGGGCGGCTGGCCATTGCTGCTGCCGCTTTGCTACGCCCTGATCCGGCGCCTGCAGTTCCGCATCGGTCTGGCGGCCGCGCTGGCGCTGGCTGCGCCGCTGGCGATCGCCGGTGCTGCGATTGCTGCCTGGATCATCGACTGGCTGTGGGGTGGCCCGTGGACGCTGGCTGCCGCGCTGTATCGGATGATCCCGATCGCCGGCGGCACTTATCTGGTCTTTGTCGCCCTCGCATTTTGGCTGCTGCATCCTGCGCTGCTCAGCCCTCGAGCGACCCCGCTCAGCCCTGCCCCGGCGGCGCCCATGCTTGCGGTGTCGACCGGCAGCCGCGAGCAGCGCATTGGCGCCGAGCAGATCTGCTGGGTGCAGGGCGCACGGAATTATGCCGAACTCCATGCGGGCAGCGCGCAATACATCATGCGCAGCAGCATGCGCGAGCTGGAGGAGATGCTGAGCGCGCACGGCTTCATTCGCATTCATCGCTCCTATCTGGTCAACCGCAAACAGGTCGATGCCCTGCAGCAGCGTCGCGGTGAGGTATTGCTGCGGCTGCGCGATGGTACCGAGCTGCCGGTCGGGCGGACCTATCGGGAACAGGTGGCTCAGAACCTGGGGTAGGCATGGGTCGGCGTTGGTCCCGCGTCGCTGACGCTGGTCCCAAACGAGCAGATCAGTACGATGCTGCCGGGCTAGGCTGATCGGGTCCTCATCGGTGAGCCACCCATGTCTGGAACTATCTCCCGGCGCCAGCTGATCCGTCTGATCGGCGGCGGTGCGCTTGGCCTGGCCCTGAGCAGTCGCCTGCCGGCGAAGGTTCAAGGATCGGCCGCGACCTGCTTCAGCCCCAATGTCTATCTGCGCATCGATGCCAGCGGTCAGGTGCTGTTCTGGGTCAAGAAGGCCGAAATGGGCCAGCAGATCCACACCGCGATTGCCGCCATCGTGATCGACGAGCTGGGTGCCGACCCCAATTCACTGCAGCTGCGCCAGGCGCCCACGCAAGCCCAGTTCGACGAGATCAGCACCGGTGGCAGTTTTGCGATACCGGCCTTCTGGACCCATCACAGACCGCTGCTGGCGGCTGCCCGGGAGATGCTGGAGACCGCGGCAGCCAAGCGCTGGCAGGTCGACCCGGCTGAGCTGCACAGCGCCGAAGGCTGGGTTTGTCACCGCCCCAGCGGGCGACGGCTGGCCTTCGCCGAACTGGTCGCCGACGCCGCCAGGCTGACCCCGCCCGAGCACCCTCGCTTGCGCGAGCAGGCCGACTGGCGCCAGATCGGTCGCGCGGCCGGGCGCCGCGATGCAGCGGACATCGTCAGCGGCAAGCTGATTTACGGTGCCGACATGCGACTGCCTGGTTTGCGTTTCGCCGCGATCGCCAAGTCGCCCAGTTTTGCCGGGAAGGTGGTCGGCTACCAGCGCGATGCCGCACTGGCAGTGGGCGGTGTTGAGCAGGTAGTGGCCACCGAAGAATGGGTGGCGGTGGTGGCGCGCAACAGCTGGGCGGCCTTTCGCGGGCGCGATCAGCTGCAGGTGAAATGGCAGCCCACTTCCGCCGGATCTGCTTTGACCGATCAGCGCATCATGGCCGATCTGAAGCAGACCTTGTCCGGTGACGGGCATCGGGTACGCCAGAACGGATTGTCGCTGCAGGGCGAGGAGATCGAGATCCTCGACTGCCGCTACCAGATGCCGATGGCGCAGCACGCTGCGCTGGAGCCGGTCAACGCGACCGCGCTGGTCGCCGACGGCCGCTGCACCCTCTGGGCGCCGGTGCAGACCGCGACTGCGCTACAGCAGGAAGTTGCCAGGATGCTGGATCTGGCCGCCGACAAGGTGACCGTCCACACCACCGCCCTTGGCGGCAGCTTCGGGCGCAAGCTGGAGCGGGGATTTGCGCTGGAGGCGGCGCAGATTGCGGCACAGGTGGAAGGGCCGGTGCAGCTGATCTATACCCGCGAAGACGACATGACCCAGGGCGGCGTGCGCCCGCCCAGCTGCCATCACTTGCGATTTCAGATTCAGCGCAAATCTGGCCGAATCGGTTTGACTCACCGCTATGCGGTCGCCTCGCCCTTTGCCCAGCAGGACCCCAGCCAACTCGCCCATCGAGGTTTCGACTGGACCGGGGCGCTGGGCAGCGGGGACATCCCCTATGCCTTCGACCATCTTGAGGTCACCCAGCGCGAGGGTGCGCAAACGCCGATTCCGCTGAACTGGTGGCGCGGAACCTTTCGCAACCACCATGCCTTTGCCAGCGAGTGCGCGCTGGACGAGTTGGCCGAGCAGCTGGGCGAGGACCCGCTGGCGCTGCGCCTGCGGCTGCTGAGCGAGGACGTGCGCGCGGAGACCTTTCCCCAGGAGATCTCGCATCTGCAGGTGGCCCGACTGCGAGCGGTTCTGCAAAGCGTGGCCGAGGCGATCGACTATGCAGCCAAGCGTCCGCCCGGTCGCGCGGTTGGCGTCGCTTGCCACGCCTATTCTGATGTGGGGACCTATGTTGCCCATGCGCTGGAAGTGAGCGTGCGCGAGCAGCACCTGCGCATCCATCGGGTGGTGGCGGCGGTGGACTGCGGGATTGCGGTCAATCCGGACGCAATCCGCGCGCAAATGGAGGGCGCGGTGATCTTCGGGCTCAGTTCGGCGCTGTGGGGCGAGGTCTCGATTGAGGATGGCGCGATCCGCACCGCCAACTTCGACCGCTGCCGATTGCTGAGGCTGAATCAGGCGCCGCCCACCGAGGTGCTGATCGTCGCCAGCGAGCTTGCGCCGGGCGGGATGGGCGAGCCACCGCTGCCTTCGGTCACCCCGGCCCTGCTCAACGCCATTGCCCGCGCCGGGGGCCCGCGAATTCGCGAACTGCCGGTGGGCTCACGGCTGGCGTTGGAGTCCGCCTAGTCCAGGACAGCCACAAAGCTGGTCTGGGTGCGACTTGCCTTCGCCAGTGCGCAGGAAAAGCGGATCTCAGACCTTCCATCCGCGATGTACCGCAACAATGCCGGCGCTCAGATTGCGCACGCTGACCCGACCGAAGCCGGCCGCTTCCATCATCGTGGCGAGGGTCTGCTGATCGGGATGTTTGCGGATGGATTCGGCCAGATACTGGTAGCTGTCGGCGTCGCCGGCGATCAGCTTGCCCAGCCGCGGCAGCACCTGGAAGGAATAGGTGTCGTAGAGCCGGCTCAGCGGCTCATTGCGGACCTTGGAGAACTCCAGTATCAGGGCCTGGCCACCCAGATCCAGCACCCGATGCATCTCGGCCAGCGCACGCTCCTTGAAGGTCACATTGCGCAAACCGAAGGCGATGGTGATGCAATCGAAGCTGTTGTCTGGAAAGGGCAGTGCCTCGGCATTGATCCGGGCGGTCTGCACCTGCGGCCACAGACCCTCGTCGTACATGCGGTCGCGACCGCGCACCAGCATCTCGCGATTGATATCGCTGAGCACCACTCGGCCTTCGGCGCCGACCTTGCGCGCCGCCAGTGCGGCGATGTCGCCGGTGCCGCCGGCCAGATCCAGCACCCGCTGCCCCGGGCGCAGATCCGCAGTGTGTATGAAATGACGCTTCCACAGCCGATGCACGCCCATCGACATCAGGTCGTTCATCAGATCGTATTTGCCGGCCACCGAGCTGAAAACGCCGCCAACCAGCTTGGCCTTGTCCTCGACCTTGACCTGACGGTAGCCGAAATGGGTTTGCCGTTCGGAATCGCTCACGAGGATGGTCCCTCACTATGCTCGGTTTCAGTTCGTGCTTCGCCGGCCGCGCGCAGCGCCTCCAGGTACTGGGCCCAGCGGGTGTCCTGCTCCTTGCCCAGCTCGTACAGGGTCTGCCAGCTGTAGATGCCGGTGTTGTGGCCGTCGTCGAATTCCAGCATGACGGCGTAATGCCCCACCGGATGGATGGCCTTGATCCCCACCTGCTGCTTGCCGGTGACCAGCACCTTCTGGCCCGGCCCGTGGCCCTGGACCTCGGCCGAAGGGCTATTGACCCGCAGATACTCGCAGGGCAGCAGAAAGGTCTCGCCGGTGTCGAAAGCGACTTCCAGTCGGTGGCTGCGGGTATGCAGCTTGATCTCGGTCGGTCGGGGCATTGCGGTCAGGGCCCAGGGAAAAGGGCTCAGGGCCCAGGAAAGCGACAATTATAGTGCCTGCGACGACTCGGCACGCGCGGATCGATCCTTTCTGGGCCCGGGGCCCTATGCCCTGGGCCCTGTGCCCGTACAATTGCGCTTTGCCGCCAACTCCACCACTCGCGAATGAACATCCTCATCCTTGGCGCCGGGCAGGTCGGCTCCTCCATGGCCGCCGCCCTAGCCAAAGAGAACAACGACATCACCGTGGTCGACACCGACACCCGCCGTCTGAGTGAGCTGCGCGAGAAAATCGACCTGCGCACCGTGCACGGCTTTGCCTCGCATCCGCGGGTGCTGACCCAGGCCGGCGCCGATGACGCTGACATGGTGGTGGCCGTGACCTCTTCGGACGAGGTCAACATGGTGGCTTGCGAAGTGGCTGCGACGCTGTTCAATACGCCTACCCGGATTGCCCGGGTGCGACAGTCGGACTATCTGCGTCGTCCCGAGTTGTTCACCCCGCAGCGGCTGGCGATCGACGTGCTGATCAGCCCCGAGGCGCTGGTTTGCCGTCACGTTCAGCGCCTGATCGAGTATCCCGGGTCACTGCAGGTACTGGAGTTCGCCGAAGGTCGGGCCCAACTGGTGGGTATACGCGCGCTCTCAGGCGGCGCACTGGTGGGCCATCAGCTCAAGGAACTGCCGCTGCATTTGCCGCCGGGAGTGGAGGCGAGAGTGGTGGCGATCTTCCGCGAGGGCCGCCCGCTGACCCCGGAGGGTGACACCATCATCGCCGAGGACGATGACGTCTTTTTCCTGTCCGACAAGCGCAACATCCGCGCGGTGATGGCGGAGATGCGCCGGGCCGAGAAGCCGGCCAAGCGGGTGATGCTGGCCGGCGGCGGCAACATCGGCAAGGCGCTGGCACTGGCGCTGGAAAAGAGCTACTACGTCAAGCTGATCGAGCGTTCGCGCGAGCGGGTGCGCGAGGTGGCCGA
>JAGRJL010000205.1 GCA_020442775.1 Lysobacterales bacterium
CTCCGGGTGCGGCATCATGATGGTGGCGCGGCCGTCGATGCTGGTGAGCGCGGTGATGCCCGCTGGCGAGCCATTGGGGTTGAATGGATAGCGCTCCGTCACTCGCTGGTCATGGTCGACGTAGCGCAGGGCCACCGTTTTGGCCGATTCGCTCGCCTGCTGCATGCCATCGTCACTGAACACCGCCCGCCCCTCGCCATGCGCCACGGTGATCGGCAGGATGGAGCCCGCCATGTCGCGAAACAGAATGGCGGGCGACGCTTCAACCCGGACCAGTACCAGCCGCGCCTCGAACTGTTCGGAGCGGTTGCGCAGGAATCTCGGCCAGTGGTCGGCACCGGGAATGAGACTCTTGAGGCCGGACATCATCTGACAGCCGTTGCAGACACCGAGCGAGAAGCTGTCGCCGCGCGCGAAGAAAGCGGCGAACTGCTCCCGCGTCCGCGCGTTGTAGAGGATGCTTCTGGCCCAGCCCTGACCGGCACCCAGCACGTCGCCATAGGAAAAGCCACCGCAGGCCACCAACCCCTTGAAGTCGGCCAACGTGGTTTCGCCAGCGATGAGCTGGCTCATGTGCAGATCGATGGCATCGAAGCCGGCCCGGTCGAAGGCGGCCGCCATCTCGACCTGGCCATTCACCCCCTGCTCGCGCAGGATCGCCACCCGCGGCCGTTGTTTGATCTGCACCAGCGGCGCCGGCTCCGGCTCGAAGTCCAGCGACCACGGCAAGCCGGGCTGATCCAGATCCAGCAGATCCGCGCGCTCGGTGTCGGCGCAATCGGGGTCGTCGCGCAGCCGCTGCATCGCCCAGCTGGTCTCGCTCCAGATCGCCAGCAGATCCTCCAGCCCGTAATCGAGGCGGACCTCGTCGCCAGCCAGACAGACCCTGGGCGCGGCCTGCGGTCGTCCAACCATGCGGGTGTAATCGGCCAGGCCGTGCTTGCTCAACAGTTCCAGCCAGGCCGCCTCATTGGCATCGGCAACCTGGACCACCAGGCCCAGTTCCTCATTGCACAGCCAGGCCAGGGTTTGCGCAGCGCTATGCTCGGCCGGCGGATAGATATCCAGCCCGCAGCGTGCAGCGAAGGCCATTTCCAGCAGGCAGGCCCACAGCCCGCCGTCGCTGCGGTCGTGCGCGGCCTGAACCAGACCGGCCCGTCGCGCCTCGGCAATCAACCGCACCAGCCGGCGCAACGGCTGCGGATCATCGCAATCGGGCACCGCGCCGCCACCGCCATTCCAGACCTGCGCGAGAATGCTGCCGCCGAGGCGGTTCTGCCCGCCGCCCAGATCAATCAGCCACAGACTGCTGTCCTCACCGGGCTGCTGCAGCTGCGGGGTCAGGGTGCGATCCACCGATTCCACCGCGGCAAAGGCGGTGACCACCAGCGAAAGCGGCGCGCGGGTGTGGCCAGGGCCATCCGGAGTGTCGTAGCGGGCATGCATGGACAGCGAATCCTTGCCGACCGGGATCCCGATTCCCAGCGCCGGGCACAGCTCGCGACCAACTGTTTCCACCGCCCGCCACAGATCGGCGTCGGCCTCCGGGCTGCCCAGTCCGGCCATCCAGTTGGCGCTCAAACGAATCTGCGCGGTGTCAGTGATGTCGGCCGAGATCAGATTGGTGATGGCTTCGGTCACCGCCATCCGCGCCGCGGCTGGCGCGTCGTGGACCGCCAGCGGGGTGCGCTCGCCGATCGCAAAAGCCTCGCCGGCAGCGCCGTCGAATCCGGCCAGGGTGACCGCGCAGTCGGCCACCGGGGTCTGCCAGGGACCGACCATCTGGTCGCGGTGACACAACCCGCCAACGGTACGATCGCCGATGGTGATCAGGAACTGTTTGCTGCCGACGCTGGGATGCGCCAGCACCCGACGCAGAGACTGATCAACGTCGAGCTTGGTCAGCGGCAGACCGACTTCCAGCCGCGGTCGGCTGAGCGGAGCGCTGCGCTCGGTCTTCGGCGCCTTGCCCAGCACCACCGCCAGATCCAGGTCGATGACCTTTTCGTTGCGGGCCTCGTCGATGACCGCCAGATGAGGCTGATCGGTCACCGTGGCGACCACTGCATAGGGGCAGCGCTCGCGCGCGCAGATCTGCTCGAACTGGGCCAATCGGGACGCCGCCACGCCCAGCACATAGCGCTCCTGAGCCTCGTTGCACCACAGCTCCAGCGGGCTCATTCCGGGATCGTCGCTGGGCAGATCGGCGGTACGGATCCGCGCGCCGACCTTCGATTCGTAAAGCAATTCGGGAATCGCGTTGGACAAACCGCCGGCGCCGACGTCGTGCGCAGTAACAATCGGGCTGAGATCGCCCAGCGCATTGCAGCGGTCCAGCACTTCCTGGCAGCGTCGCTGCATCTCCGGGTTGTCGCGCTGCACCGAGGCGAAATCGAGTTCGACGGCCGAGCTTCCAGAGCCCATCGAGGACGCCGCACCGCCGCCGAGACCGATCGGCATGCCCGGCCCGCCCAGCACCACCAGCGCATCGCCGGACGACAGATCATTCTTGTGCACCAGCGACGGCCGCACCGTGCCCAGTCCGCCAGCCAGCATGATCGGCTTGTCATAGGCATAGCCGCTCAGTCCGCCCGCATCAATGCGCTCGAAACTGCGGAAATAACCGGTGAGCGCCGGTCTACCAAACTCGTTGTTGAAGGCTGCGGCCCCGATCGGACCCTCCAGCATGATCCGCAGAGCGCTGGCGTTGCGCGGCGGCAGGTGACGCTCAGGCTCCCAGGGACGCGGCAGCTCGGGAATGCGCAAATCGGACACCGAAAAACCGGTCAGACCGGCCTTGGGCTTGCCGCCACGACCAGTGGCGCCCTCGTCGCGAATCTCGCCGCCCGAACCGGTCGCGGCGCCCGCATAGGGCGCAATCCCGGTGGGGTGATTGTGGGTTTCCACCTTGGCCAGAAAGGGCCGTGGCTCGACCACTGCGCGGTAGACACCGTCTTCGTCGACCAGCAGACGCTCGCCCTCGCTGCCGACAAACACGGCGGCGTTGTCCTTGTAGGCCACCAGGGTCAGCTCCGGGCTCAGCGCATGGGTGTTGCGGATGTGCCCGAACAGGCTGCTGTCCTGCGCCACGCCGTCGATCTGCCAGTGCGCATTGAAGATCTTGTGCCGGCAGTGCTCCGA
>JAGRJL010000206.1:0-3075 GCA_020442775.1 Lysobacterales bacterium
TCGCCGATTCGACCTACGACGTCGATTTTGTCCTCACCCTGAATGCCGAAACGCGGCAGATCGAGGGCGAGATTCGGCTGGGCAAGGGCGCAGAGCAGCTGATCGAGCTGGATCTGGATGCCAATCCCAAGCGCTACTCGGGATTCGAGGTCAGCAGCGGCAGTCTGGAGCTGGCGGACGGACGGGCGCTGTGGAAGCCTGATGGCAAGGGCGTGCTGCGCTACACCGCACGCGTCGACGAGATCCGCGGGCACGGTCGCTATCGCGCCCGCTTCGCCGACAGCTGGGCGATTTTTCGCGCTGACCGGGTAATTCCGGCAGCCAGGGTCCGTTCCCGCCCGGGCGCGACGTCGATCAGCCATCTGCGCCTGATCACGCCGGACAAATGGCGTCAGGACACGCCTTATCCGATGACCACCAGTCATCGCTACCGGGTCGACATTCCGGAGCGGCGCTTCGACAGACCAGTGGGTTGGATGATTGCCGGCCGCATTGGCATTCGCCGCGACACCATCGCCGGGGTGGAGATTTCGATCGCCGCTCCAGTCGGTCGCGACGTCCGCCGAATGGACGCAATGACCCTGCTCGGTCACACCATCCCCGAGATGAAGCGGGCCTTCGGCAAGCTGCCAACCAAGATTCTGATCGTGGTTGGACCCGAGCCGATGTGGCGTGGAGGCCTCAGTGCGCCGAACTCGCTGTTTCTGCACGCCGACCGGCCGTTGGTCAGCCAGAACGCTACCAGCACCCTGCTGCATGAGCTGACCCACGTCATTACCCGAATTCGCGGCAAGAGCGAGCGTGACGACTGGATCGCCGAGGGGCTGGCCGAGTACTACAGCCTGCAGCTGCTGCTGCGCTCCGGCGGAATCACCCAGGCGCGCTACGACAAGGGCATCGGCTTCCAGCAGCGCTGGGGCAAGGCGGTGACCAATCTGCGCAACAAGAAGGGATCCAAGGGTCCGATCACCGCGCGCGCGGTGGTGCTGCTGGCGGCGGTGGATCAGGAGATCCGTGATCTGAGCGGCGACCAGCACAGCCTCGATGACCTGGTGCAGCAGTTCAAGAGTGGCAGCCGCGAGGTCTCCACCAAGGCCTTCATCGCCGCCGCCGATCGCCTCGCCGGTGCCCCGGTGCAGGCGCTGCGCAGCCCGCTGCTGGAGCTGCCGTAGCCGGCTCGCCGAAGTGCTGTGTGATACCCAGCGAGCCAGCGTCTTGGTGGACCGCGGGCATCCTGCGCGCAGCGGTCGCGAGTGCGGAGAAGAAGCGATGCGGGCGGGACGCCCGCGGTCCCGGTGGCGACCGGTGGCAGAACGATCAGCGCGTGGCCGGAGCTTCCTAGGTGCCGCTCTCACCCTGAATCAGATGGAGCAGATCCTCCACCGCCAGATCCGCCATGCTCTGGCCCTGAGCGTCGAACAGGGCGTCGGCCAGCTCGCGCTTGCGCTCCTGCAGGGCCACGATCCGCTCCTCGATGGTCTGGCTGGCGATCAGGCGATAAACAAACACCGGCTTGTCCTGGCCGATCCGATGGGCGCGATCGGTGGCCTGGGCTTCCACCGCCGGGTTCCACCACGGGTCGTAGTGAACCACCGTATCGGCCGCGGTGAGGTTGAGTCCGAAGCCGCCGGCGCGCAGGCTGATCAGAAAGATCGGCACCTCGCGAGCCTGGAAGCGGCGCACCGGGGTTTCCCGGTCCTCGGTTTCGCCGGTGAGCAGCAGATAGGGCAGCTTCAGCTTGGTCAGCGATTCGGCGATGAGTCCCAGCATGGTGGCGAACTGACTAAAGACCAGGATCCGGCGACCCTCGGCGCAGAGTTCGCCGAGCATGGTGAGCAGGTACTCGAGCTTGGCCGAGGGTCGGCTGTGGCCGCTTTCGTCGCTGCCCAGCAGGCGTGGATCGCAGCAAATCTGGCGTAGCCGCAGCAGTCCTTCGAGGATTCGCATCCGCTGTCGCGGCCAGTTGCCGTCGTTGGCCAATCGAGACAGCTCTTCGGCCAGCCGCTCGGCGCGGTTCTGGTAAAGCTCGTGCTGGCGGCCTTCCAGCTCGATCGCCCGGGTGACCACGGTCTTGGGCGGCAGATCAGCGATCACCTGATCCTTGGTCCGGCGCAGCAGGAAAGGTGCGATGCGCTGGCGCAGCAGGTCACGGGCAGCCTCATCTGCCTGCTTCTCGATCGCCTGTCGCAATCCCTTGTCGAAGCGACGTCGCGGGCCCAGCAGACCCGGCAGCACCAGGTCGAACTGGGCCCACAGTTCGCCCAGGTGATTCTCCAGCGGGGTCCCGGTCAGCGCCAATCGACGCTTGGCCGGCAGTGCACGTGCCGCCTTGGCCGCCTGGGTGGCCGGGTTCTTGACCAGCTGAGATTCATCAAACACCGCCAGATCCAGCGGCAGCTGGCGCCACCAGGCCAGATCCCGACTGAGCAGCGGGTAGGTGGTCAGCAGCAGATCGGCCTCGCGGGCGGCGCTGGCGAACAGTCGCTTGCGCTGGGGACCATCGATCGCCACCACCCTCAGCGAGGGCGCAAAGCGCTGGATTTCCTGGCGCCAGTTGGGCAACACGCTTTTGGGCGCGACCACCAGCACTGGCCCGTCGATCCGCCCGGCCTCCCGTTCTGCAAGTACGTGGGCCAGCAGCTGCACGGTCTTGCCCAGTCCCATGTCGTCGGCCAGCACCCCGCCGAGGCCGTGACTGCCGAGGAAGCTCAGCCAGCTCAGGCCCAGTCGCTGATAGGGGCGCAGGCGGGTTTGCAGCGCCGCTGGAACGGCCACTTCGGGTACTGGCTCGGCATCGCCGAGGATGGTCGCCAGCTGCTCCAGGCTGGCACTGTCCACCCAGTCGACGTCCTCGGCGTCGGATTGGCGGGCGTGCTCGCGCATCAGCGGCAAGCGCGCCAGCGCCAGGTTCATCGCAGCGGTCGTCGGCGCAGAATCCGGCATCTTCCCGGTTGCTGGCGACGGCGTATCGATCAGCGAATCCTCGACCAGCGCCAGCAGCGGGCGCAGCCGACCGGCGCTGATCGGCACCCGGCGACCATCGCCAAGGTCCAGTGCGACCAGGTCGCCGTCGCG
>JAGRJL010000206.1:3270-10011 GCA_020442775.1 Lysobacterales bacterium
GGCCGACGCTCACCAGACAGAAGCGCTCCAGGGTCTGCCCGTCCAGATCGGGGTTGATCAGGTACTCGTCGCCGTCGAGGCTCTCCACCCCCAGCTGGCGCGGATTGACCCGGCGCACGCCAGTGCTCAGCAGCTGCTCCAGGCGCCGCGCTTCTGCGGCCCGGTGGCGGCGCCAGCGCAGAACGGTCAATCCGGGGGTTTGCAGCGCCTCGCTCTCGGCCACCGGTCGATCGGCGCCATCGGCCAGCGTGCGCAGTTCGGTGCAGGCATCAGTTGGCGAGATCTGTGCGCCGCCATAGTCAAAGCCGATCCGTACCACGCCGACCCGCTGGGCCCGACGGCGGGATAGCTGGGAGTCGCGCGCGCCGACCAGGCGCAGGGTCAGCACCGGGATTGGCTCGATCTTCTCGCGCAGGCTGACCGGGGGCAGTGGCGGCGGCGGAAAGCTTTCCCCCAGCACCGGCACCAGCTGTCCCCAGGCGCGCTCCCATTGCTCGACCGGCAGTGGCTCCAGCTGGTAGAGCGACTGCGCCACTTCTGGATCCAGCCCGCTGTCGACCTGGGCCAGGCCACCCGTGCTGAGCCACGCCCAGGGGCCGTTGATCCAGCACAGCGGCGAGTCGTCGGGGGGCCGCAAGGTTGGCTTCAGCTCACCCTGGGGATGAAACTGCCAGTACCAGTTCGCCTCTATCGCCGGCTCGGGGTGCAGCGGCTGATCATCGTCGTCGAGCAGCAGGCCGCGGCGCAGGCTGTCGATCAGCAGTTCTGTCCCATCGGTGCCTTCCAGCTCGAAGCCGTGTTGTCCGTCCACGCGCAGCTGCGGCAGCCGCTCCAGCATCGGCAGCAGACTTGACTGGGGCCGTTCCGCGCCGCGCAGATAGGTGGGGTTGATCTCCAGACGGCGCTGCTGACCGTGTTCCTTGTCCACCTGTAGCAGCGGCTGCACCCAGACCCGGTCGTCGTTCAGATGCAGGCGCAGACTGAGTCGCTCGACTTCAGCAGGGGCCACTGCTTCGGTCGGTTGCTTGGCCTGTTCGGTCTGCAGATTCCACAGCACCGCCGCTGCATGCTTGCATTGGCGCCGGCGCGGACAGCTGCAGTGGGTTTCCAGCGTGGGCTCCGCAGCATCGGGATGCAGCCGCAGAGTGATTCTGTAGGGATCGCGCATGGATCCGCGGACCGCCGCATCCACTCGCCAGCCTGCAGCATCGGTGCGGCGCTGTTCGATCCGCACCTGACCGCGCTGCGCATAGCGCTGCCCGCGGCGCCGGTCGGCGCCGTCGAACTGCAGCAGCAGGGCGTTGTAGTCAGGTGTCCACATGGGTGGTGCGCAAAAATCCAATCTGACAGTGTAACCGCTCGCCGGCAGCGCGCAGCGGCGCGACGCCAGAGCGGCCCGCAAGTTCTAAAATGGACGCCGTCCCGAACCAGAGCGCTGAACATGGATTTCATGAACTCCCCCATCGAATGGCTGGCGTGGACCGGCCTGCACGCCTCGCCGTGGAAGCTGATCGGATTGACCGGCGCGCTGATGTTCGGCGGGCGCTGGGTGGTCCAGTTCATCGCCAGCAAGCGCTACGGCAAACCGGTGATCCCGCGGGCCTTCTGGTACATGAGCCTGATCGGCAGCGCGATGACCCTGAGCTACTTCACCCTGTCGGCCAAGCAGGACTCGGTGGGCGTTCTGCAGAACCTGTTCCCCGCCTTCACTGCGGCCTACAGCCTGTTTCTGGATATCCGCCATCGCGGCTGGCACCGCGATCGGGCCGATCACTAAAAACAGGCCGGCGCGAGCGCTTGAAAGTCTCACTGGGCCGGCGCAGTCTGATTGCCATGTGGCGCCATCTGATCCAGCTCTGGCTGAAGCCGACGCCGGGCTCGAACGGGGTCACGGTGCGATTGGTCTCTCCGGGCCCGGCGATCTGGGGCCAGAACTGATCCAGGAGGGCGACGTGGCTGGCGTCTCCCGGTTTCCATCTTGCATGCGCGAAACAGACCGGCCGGACTCGCGCTGGAGCTGCCCTGATGAATCGATGCCCTCGCGTGACCGCCTTGTTTGCGGGCGTGCTGCTACTGGCTGGCTGTGCCAGTCTGCCGCCCGAACGCGGCTATCAACAGACCCGCGAATTGATCGCGCAACAACGAAAGCTGCCGCCGGACTGGCGTCCCTGGGAAGCGGAATCCGACCTGATGCCGGTACCCGGGCGGCCGATGTCGGTTGACGACGCGGTGAACATCGCATTCTGGCGCAGTCCGAAGCTGCGTGCAGAACTGACACTGCTGGGCTTTGCCCGCGCAGATCTGGAGGATGCGCGGCGGATTGCCAATCCGGGCTTCGATTATCTGCGCCTGTCGGCAGCGGACGGACGCCAGCTGACCCGCGGACTGTCGCTGGGCCTGACCGAGTTACTGATGCGCTCGGCGCGTCAGCGGCTGGCCGAAGCCGAGCTGGAGCGGGTCCAGCTTACCGTCGCCGCAGCGGTGCTGGCGCTGGTCACTGAAGTCGAAGTGACCTGGTTCCAGAGCGTCAGCGCCGACCAGGTCGCGCGGATGCGAGAGCTGGTCGCAGACACCGCCAGGCGCTCTGCCGAACTCGCGCAACGATTCTTCGACGCCGGCAACATCAGCCCCTTGCAGCTGGCGCAGGAGCGCGCCGCGGCGGCGATGGCGGGGATCGAGGCGACCCGCGCCGCTGCCGAAGCACTGCGGATGCGACACGCGCTGGCGGTGTTGATCGGTGTTCCCAGCAGCGCCGAATGGACCACTCAATCGGAACTGCCGGCGCCACGAGCGCCGAATTACGGGGTCGAGGCGTTGATGGACCTGGCGATGACGCAGCGGCTGGATCTGGCTGCCGCCAGGCGCGCCGTGGCCAACCGTGAGGACGCGCTCGGGGTCACCCAGCGCTGGCGCTGGCTGGGCGAGCTGGAGTTGGGCTACGAACGCGAACGCGAAGCCGGCGGGGAACGATTGAAGGGTCCGGGTCTGGGGTTGGAGATCCCGATCTTCAATCAGGGTCAGGGTGAGTTGGCCAGAGCACGGGCCGAGCTGGCGCAGGCTCGCGCCGAGCTGGACGCGCTGCTGATCAACGTCGATAGCCAGGCGCGACTCGGGATTGAGACGCTGCGGGTGACGGAATCCATCGCCGAACGCTACCGCACCACAGTGGTGCCGCAGCGCGAAAGCATCCTCGAAGGCACCCAGGCCGAGTGGAACTTCATGCTGGTCGGGGTGTTCGAGCTGCTGCTCGCCAAGCAGGAGGAATACGACGCCTATCAGGAATACCTGGAAGCGGTGCGCGACTACTGGATTGCCCGCGCCGAGCTGCGCGGCGCGGTCGGCGGGCGGCTACCGGACGACGATCTGCCGCTGCAGCCCGGGGTTGGGGTTGAGGCAATCCTGCCGGCAGCCGAAGGGAGCATGGATCACTCTCACCACGGGCACCATGGACAGCAGGGCGATCCGCCGTCCGGAGATCCCCCGCAGTCGAGCAATGACCAGTCCCACCAGCACCATCATCATCAAGATCAAGGAGCTCAGCGATGAACGCCACCCGCCGCCACTGGTTTCGTTTTGCCGGTCTGGGTGCGTTGGCGCCGATGGCGCTCTGGCGCTCGCAGGCCACCGCCCAATCGACCTCGGCAGGTCCGACTGCTGTGCCGTCGGCTCCCGCCGGCAATCGACCCTACACCCCGGTACGCACGCTCAACGGCTGGACCCTGCCGCACCGCATGGTCAACGGGGTCAAGGAATTCCACCTGGTCGCCGAGGAGATCGAGCACGAGTTCGCGCCCGGCTGCCGGGCCAAATGCTGGGGCTATAACGGCACCACCCCGGGACCCACCATCGAGGCGGTGGAGGGCGACCGGATCAGAATCTTCGTGACCAACTGCCTGCCCGAGCACACCAGCGTGCACTGGCACGGGTTGCTGCTGCCCAGCGGCATGGACGGGGTCGGCGGGCTGTCGCAGCCGCACATCCAGCCCGGCGAGACCTATGTCTACGAGTTCACCCTGCGCCAGCACGGCACCCACATGTATCACCCGCACGCCGACGAGATGGTGCAGATGGCGGTGGGCATGATGGGCATGTTCATCATCCACCCCAAGAGCGCCGAAGCCCACCCGGTAGACCGTGACTACGCGCTGCTGCTGCACAACTGGGCGCTGCATCCCGGAACCTACCGGCCGGATCCGTCGGTGATGGTGGACTTTGATCTATGGACCATGAACAGCAAGGTCTTCCCGGCGATCGAGCCGCTGGTCGCGCGCAGCGGTGAACGGGTGCGGGTTCGTATCGGCAACTTGTCGATGTGGAATCACCCGATCCACATGCATGGGGTGCAGTATCAGGTGACCGGCTCGGACGGCGGGCGCTGGCCGCAGCGGCTGTGGCGCCCGGAAACCACCGAGATTGTCGGCGTGGGCCAGGCCCGGGATATCGAGTTCATCGCGGTGCCCGGTGACTGGGCCTTCCACTGCCACATGTCTCATCACACCATGAACGCCATGGGTCACGAGGTACCCAACACCCTGGGGGTGGACCAGTCCGGGGTCGAGGCGGAAATCCGCCGGCTGTTGCCTGGCTACATGGCCATGGGCGAGGGCGGGATGGCCGAGCACCAGGAGCATACCGACTCCGGGCACATGCGCGGGCCACCGAACACCTTGCCAATGATGATGGGCAAGGGACCCTTCGGTAATCTGGAGATGGGCGGGATGTTTACCGTGGTCAAGACCCGCGATGATCAGGCTCCCGGTGACTATTCCGATTCGGGCTGGTTTGCCAATCCGCCGGGGACGGTCGCCCATCGGGTCAGCAGCGACCCGAACTTCGGAAGCCCGACCCGCCGCGGGCCACCTGCGGGCCCACCTGCTGAATTGGAAGCAAAACCGGCCGATCACGCCGGCATGAAGCACGGGTAGCTTTGAGCTTGATTCCAGTAGCTAAGAGCCTAGTTCCAGTAGCCAGTTCCAGTAGCCAGGAGAGCAAGAAGCGAATAGTCAGGGCGTGATCTCTCTGCGGGAATGGTCGGTATTCGCCGAGGGCCTCGGCCCGGGGAAAAAACTGGCCGCTGGAACTGGTTGCTGGCACTGCTATTGGACCCAGGGGTGCGCTCTTGCGTAGCGAGCGGCAACCAGGCGCACCCGGTTACAGTCCCGCGCAGCTGAAGTTCGAAGCGCGGATCGGCACAGCGACGAACAAGGTCAAGAGAGACGATACCTGGGCCGGAACCCGCGATTTACCTCAAGCATTTGATTCGGATCAACTCACTTAAGGTGCATGCAACCTAAGGTGTCTCCATCAGCAGAACGAGGTTGAAGCCCAAAGACGAGGCTTGACCTGTGTGCCGCACACAGGATTAGGGTTTATCCGGGCCTCAGGAGAACATCGTGATCTCCTCAAACAAACAGGGTGCCACGCTCACGGTGCGACGCCTCGCGCAGCAGGCAGGGGTGACGGTGCACGTCGTGCGCAACTGTCTCCGACGTGGCCTGCTGCGCGCCAGCGCCCGCAGCCCCAGCGGATATCAGCTGTTCTCCGCAGCAGAACTGCAGCGGCTGCAGTTCATTCGCACCGCACAGCGCCTCGGCTTCACCCTGGCCGAGATCGAGGAAATCATTCGCCGCAGTCGGCAGCGCAAATCTCCGTGTCCGATGGTGCGTGATCTGCTCGGGCAAAGGCTGGAGCAGACGCGCACGCAGCTGGAAGAACTGTTGGCACTGCAGCGGCGCATGACTGAGGCCATTGATCATTGGGCCGACCTTCCAGATGCGACGCCTTCGGGCAACGACGTGTGCGCGCTGATCGAGTCGCTCATGCCGATGGCGCCTCCACCCGCCTCTACACCCGGGGTTCGACCGCCGTTTTGGCAACGGCCGGCCCCTGGTCGCGACCCATGACGACTGCTCTTGTCCCCTGCCCACAGCGCATTCCCGGACCCACCTGACCCCTTGGAACATCACTCATGAACACGCATCAGCACGACCACAGCGACAAACCACACCGATCGAACATCGTGTTCTGGCTGTTCGCGGCAGTGGCCGTCTATTTCCTGCTCGTCGAGCACGGTGAGCATGTTTTCGGCTTGCTGCCCTATCTGCTGATCTTGCTGTGCCCGCTGATGCACATGTTCCACCACGGTCACGGGGGTCACGGCCACGACGGAAAGCAAGCTGAGATGTCCAACAAGGGGGCATCGACCGACTCGCGGTCGAACGACGACCGCCACGCTCACTGAGGCGCTCGCCATGAACGAGACAACCGGCTACGGACTGTGGATGTATGCCGCGCTCAACGCGGCGCTGTTCATCTTTTTTGCCTGGAGTTTCTACAAGCCGCTCAACGGCCGCGACTGGCGCTGCTTCGGCATGTACTCCGCATTCGTCGTCGCGCTATTCGCAGAGATGTACGGATTCCCGTTGTCGCTGTACTTCCTCTCCGGCTGGCTGGGCAGTCGGTATCCGGAGGTGAACTGGCTGTCCCACGACGCGGGGCACGTGTTCGAAATGCTGTTCGGCTGGCGCGTGAACCCGCACTTCGGCCCGTTCCACATTGCCAGCTTCGTGTTCATCTTCGGCGGGTTCTACTTGCTGGCGCAAGCCTGGCCGGTGCTTTACCGGGCCCAGTTCGCAGGCCAGCTGGCGACCTCCGGCATCTATGCGCGGATCCGCCACCCCCAGTACGTGGGCTTTGTACTGATCATGTTCGGCTTCCTGCTGCAGTGGCCGACCCTGCTGA
>JAGRJL010000207.1 GCA_020442775.1 Lysobacterales bacterium
TACGACCTGCAGCGCGACGGTGCCTTTGAGCTGGCCCGGCCGGGAGCGACACCATGAGTGAACTGGACCCGAAGGACATCAAGCACCATCCGGCCGAGGATGATGCCTACGACGCGCCGGTCGACGATCGCATCATTGGCCGGGCGCTGCTGATCTCGCTGGCGGTGCTGGCGCTGGTCTTCGTCGCAGCGCTGGGCGTGTGGTTGGGCACCCGCAGCGAACCGATGCCGGTGGCGGTGGAGGAACAACCGCTGCAGCCGCCGCAGCCGGTGCAGGCGCCCAGTCGGGTGCCGCCAGAGGTTGCCTTCACCGACGTGGCCGCCGAATGGGGTATCGACTTTGTGCACCACAATGGCGCCTTTGGCGACCATCTGCTGCCGGAGACAATGGGCGCCGGAGTGGCGGTGTTCGACATGGACAACGACGGGCTGCAGGATCTGCTGTTCGTCAACGGCAGCGACTGGCCGGGGCAGCCGCAGCGACAGCCGCCGGCCATCGCCGGGCTGTATCGCAATCTGGGCGACGGCCACTTTGCCAACCTGAGCGCTGGCTCAGGCCTGGATCAACCGCTCTACGGCACCGGTGTGGCGGTGGCCGATGTGGACGGTGACGGGCTGCGCGACGTCTACCTGACCGCGGTGGGCGAGAACCGCCTGTTGCGCAACTTGGGCGAGGGCAAGTTTTCCGACGTGACCGCAGCGGCGGGCGTCGCCGGTCCGGCCGAGGGCTGGAGTACCGGCGCGCTGTTTTTCGACTACGACCGCGACGGCTGGCTCGATCTGGTGGTGGTTGATTACGTGCAGTGGTCGCCCGGCATTGACGCCGAGATCGACTACCGGCTCACCGGCATCGGTCGCGCCTACGGGCCGCCGATGAATTACGCGGGCACCCTGATTCGCCTCTATCGCAATGACGGGAGCGGTCACTTCAGCGATGTCTCCAGGGCGGCTGGGGTCGAAGTCACCAACCCGGCAACCGGATTGCCGATGGGCAAGGGACTGGCGGTCACCGCGCTGGATCTGGACTCTGACGGCTGGCTGGATCTGGCGGTCAGCAACGATACGGTGCAGAACTTTCTGTTCCGCAATCTGGGCGACGGTCGTTTCGAGGAAATCGGGGCGGTGAGCGGATTTGCCTTCGACAATGCCGGCAACGCGACCGGCGCGATGGGTCTGGATGCAGCCTGGTACGACGGCAGCGACGATCTGGCGGTGGCGGTCGGCAACTTCGCCAACGAGATGACTTCGTTCTACGTGGCCCAGGCGGGCAGCCAGCTGTTCACCGATGAAAGCATCGTTTCGGGAATCGGGCCGGAGAGCCGTCAGGCGCTGAGTTTTGGGCTGTTCTTCTTCGACTACGACCTGGACGGCGAGGTGGACCTGCTGCAGACCAACGGCCATATCGAAAACCGGATCAACAGCGTCCAGCCCAGCCAGCACTACGAGCAGGCCTCGCAGCTGTTCTGGAACTGCGGCGCCAGCTGTGCGCGACCGATGATCACGGTGCCCGCTGAAGGCGCCGGCGATCTGGCCACGCCCATCGTCGGGCGCGGCGCCGCCTACGGCGATCTCGACGGTGACGGCGATCTGGATGTGGTGATCACCCAGGTCGCACGGGCGCCGCTGGTGCTGCGCAACGACCAGCAGCTAGGTCATCACTGGCTGCGGGTGGCGTTGGCTGGAAAATCCGGCAATTCGGATGCAATCGGTGCGGTGGTCAGCATCCGGGTCGGTGAGCGCTGGCAGAAGCGACGGCAGATGCCTGGTCGCTCCTATCTGTCATCGATGGAGCCGGTGCTCAGCTTTGGGCTGGGCGAGGCGACGGCCGTCGACGAAGTGCGGGTGCAATGGCCCGATGGCGACAGCACCACGGTCGAAGGCGTGGCCGCAGACCAGGTGCTCAGGATCGACCAGCCGCAAAGCTGAGCGCAACCCCGCGAGCCATTGCGCTGGACCGCGGGCATCCTGCCCACACGCTGCCGCCAGTATTCGGCTGAGCTTCACTCCAAGGGCGTTCGGTCGCCGTCACCCGCCGAGCCCGCCCTGATCGTCCATACGGGGTCGCGAGCCGCCGCGGTCAGGTAATGGTCAGCACCTGGTCAAGACCGCTCCAGTCGGAACGGGCAGTCTGCAAGGCGTCGGAATAGCCGACGTGGCAGGCAAGCGGGATGAAGCATTTTTGGCGATGGGAGTGGCACCAGAACTCGGGGATTGTCGCTCCGGGCTGGGCGATCGATGGCGTTTGGGCGGTGACCTGGCTGGCCCTGCTGGCCACCCTCTGGAATCTGCGCTGGGCGCCGTTGTTGATCGGCCTGGTGATCGGCAATGCGCTGCTGTTCCTGATCCTCTACCGGGGTCGGGTCGGCGCCTTTGCGGTCCAGGTGCGGCTTGCCTTCGTGATCTGGAACGGGATCGCACTGGGATTTCCCAGCTGTCACTGGATGCTCTACATCCCCGCGGTCGGGATGCCACTGCGCTTGACCGTGGGTTATTGCCTGTTGGCGCGAATGGTCTGGCTGCTGCCCTGGAACCGCACTCAGTCGCTGAGCCCAGGGCTGATCTGGCGCACTTTCTTCAGCGCCCCCACCGATGGCCAGTTCCGCGTTGGGAGCGGGGTGGATTCGGGGCCTGTTGCTCCCGAGCAGCCTGCCGCCGAATCGGCGTGATCTGCGATCCACCCGCCCGGCAGACGATGGTCAATCAGCGCCCGGGCGCTTTGCCTGATCGCATCCTGCGATCGTGCGAAATGCGCCTGGCAGAGCGCGCCTGGTTCGCCATGTTCACGGAAAATCAGGTACTTGGCGATGTCAGGCGGCTGGCACGGCGAATGCAATCTCCCCGTCACAGCCTTTCGGAGCAAGCCGCGATGTGTGCACTGAGCCTGAGTGAACTGAGTCCGCAGACCCTGCAGCAGCTGGGACTGCTGCCATTGGCAGCGGACGTTGTGCCATGCGTGGAGTCGGCCAGCGATGATCAAGGCCTGCTGGTGACCGCCGCTGAGGAGGCAATCGCATGAGCGGCTGCGCACTGTGGCTGGGGGCATGCTGGCTGGCCCTAGCCGCCAATGTTGCCTGGTCCGCACCGCCGACTCATCGAGGCGCCGGCGAAGCGCAAGCTGCCCGGTCAGCGCGCCCCGCCCATCTGCTGATCCAGGCTCGCCTGCGCGAGGTGTTGGCAGAGCAGATTCCCCAGGCTGCCTCCTTTGAACTGGTGGAGGTCAGCAGGATCGAGCTGCGCCCCTCCCGCGCCAGCGTCAGCGGCTGGGGACTGATCGAGGATGTGGATTCCGGCGGGCAGATGCTGCTGGTCGAGATCGAACTCGATCGCGCCAGTTTCAGACCGCTGCGCTGGAACGCCCGCAGGCTGGATCGCAGCGACGGATTGCAGGATGACTCACTGGCCGCTGGGATCTCGCTCGCCGGCAGGTAGGGCGGCTGTACTGCGATCCGGCAAACAAACAGCCGGCGCAGCGGGATCGTGGAGGTGGAGCCATTGGTGCGATCATTCGGGGGTATCCGGAGATTGCGCAGATGGCCGAAATCTACGTCAGCACCGATGTCGAAACCGATGGCCCGATCCCGGGACCGCATTCGATGCTCAGCTTCGGCTCCGCCGCCTACCGCGCCGACAAGCAGCTGGTGGCCACCTTTTCGGCCAACCTGCACACCCTTGAGGGCGCCCAGGCGGATCCGCAAACCGCTCACTGGTGGGCCACCCAGCCGGAAGCCTGGGCGGCCTGTCGGGTCGATCTGCAACCGCCACAGCAGGCCATGCTTGCCTACCTGGGCTGGCTGAAATCGCTGCCTGGAAGGCCGGTGTTCGTGGGCTATCCGGTCGCCTTCGACTTCCTCTTTGTTTACTGGTACCTGATCCGCTTTACCGGGGAAAGCCCGTTCAGCCACTCCGCGCTGGACATCAAGACATATGCGATGGCGCTGATGAAGTCCGACTACCGGCGCAGCAGCAAGCGCAACATGCCCAAGGCCTGGTTCGACCCGCTGCCGCACACCCACGTCGCCCTGGACGATGCAATTGCCCAGGGCGCGCTGTTCTGCAACATGCTCCGCGCCAATCAGGTTGCCGAGACCTGATCAAGCGGGTGAACGTCCGACTCAGCGACGCTCGATCGGCAGATCGAAGCTGACCTGGATGAAGAAGTCCTCCTCATTTTGGGGCTTCGACGAGGCCCTCACCAACGATGCCACTGACTGAAGGTAGCGGCCCGGACTGAGCTTGCCGCATCCCGTATTGTGGGGATTCGGGCTCGCGCGCGGCTGATCAGAATGGATCATCGCCGCCACCTGCGAGGTCGCCATGTCCCGCCGTGTCCAGCTGTCGTTGATTCCCAAGATGATCTTCCTTTCCCTGCTGGCGTGCTGCTGGAGCGGACAATTGTCTGCCCAGGGGATGTCGCTGCAGACCCTGGTGCCGGTGGAAAGCGGGGTGCCGCTGGTCCGCATCTTTGGCCACTCGCTGGATCGTGAAGGGGGGTTGCTGGCGGTGGGTGCGCCAGGGAATCTGAACTTCAATGTGGGCAGCGGGCCTGCGGGCGGGGTGTTTGTCTACCAGCGCCAGCCCAACGCCAGCTTTGCCTTTGAGCAGTTCCTGCAGGCGCCGACCCCGGCGCTGGATGATGCCTACGGCTATGCCGTGGAGCTGACCCCGGCGCAGATGGTGGTCGGCGCCCCCTTTTCCAACACCATCGGGCCCAATCGCGGCCGGGTCTATGCCTACACCCGCGCGGGCGCCAGCTACGGCACGCCGCAGGTGATTGATCCCGGCCTGGCGGTGAACAACGACGCGCTGTTCGGCAGCAGCCTGGCGATCGACGCCGGTTGGCTGGCAGTGGGT
Source organism: Lysobacterales bacterium (assembly GCA_020442775.1). Taxonomy (GTDB): domain Bacteria; phylum Pseudomonadota; class Gammaproteobacteria; order Xanthomonadales; family SZUA-5; genus SZUA-5. The sequence goes on from JAGRJL010000207.1 coordinate 4,851, forward strand.
GCGCCGCGGTCGAGCACCTCGGGTCTGGGCGGCCAGGTGCAGCTTTACCGTTTTGACGGCGACTTCGAAATCTGGGTCTATCACAGCTCGGTGGGGCTGCCGACTGCTTCCAACGGCGCACTCTTTGGCAGCCGCGTGCTGCTCCGCGGCGACCGGCTGCTGGTCGGTGCGCCGCAGGAGAACATCGGCGAAGGCTGGGTCTATGAGTTTCAGCGCAGCGGCGCCGGTGCCGGCGCCAGCTGGGGCTTTAGACAGCGCTTTCGCGCCGCCGGCGCGGGTGCCAATTTTTCCTATTTTGGCGAAAGCCTGAGCCTCAACGCGGCAGCGACGACGCTGGCGGTCGGACAGCCCGGCAGCCCCGGGGTCAACGGCAAGGTTTTCCTGTTCGAGCGCGACGGCAGCGGCAACTGGGCCGATGCCGGTAGCCTGATGGACCGGCCCAGCACCGTCGCCAGCCTTGCCTATGGACGCAGCGTGGTCTTCGACGGTGCCTATCTCTACGTCGGCGATACCTCAGCGCGCCTGTCCGGTTCGCCCAATCGCCCCGGCGATGTCTATCGCTTCCGCCGCGGTGCCGGGATCAGCTTCGATCTGGAGCGCGACCATGCCCGCCCGGGCGGTGACGGCGACAGCTACGGCTGGGCGCTGGCCAGCATCGGCAATGAGCTGGCCATCGGCGCACCCTTTGTCAACGGCGTCGGCAACAACCAGGAAGGCCGCGTCTACACCTACGTGGGCAGCAATCTGAACGAGGCGCCTGCGCTGATCTTCGACAACCCGATCAGCCTCACCCAGGGCGAGCAGAGTGCACCGGCAATACCGCTGGGGACGGTGGTCGACCTGGAAAGCCCGGCGGTGACCATCGCGGTCTCTCAACAGGGCGGGGGGACTGCAGCTGGCGTGGGCAGTTCTGGTCTGAGCATCGATGGTGACACCCTGCGCGGCTCGTTGATCGCCAGCTGCACCGCCGCGTCCGGCACCCTGCGTTTCGTCGCCAACGACGGGCTGGCTACCAGCACCGGAGATCTGGGCATCAATGTGCTGCCCAATCCGCCGCCGACCTTGAGCTATGGCGGAACCACGCTCGCCTTCGGCGGCAGCGTGAGCGTGAACCCGGCAACGGGCCCCAGCGACAATGGCAGCTTTGGCCTCAGCGTGCTGTCCACCGGCAGCTTCGGCGGCAGCGTCAGCGTCAGCGCGGCCGGGGTGGTCAGCCTGGGCAACGCCGGCCCCGGCGGCACTCACACCATCACCATCCGCGCCACCGACGACTGTGGAGCGGTCACCGATGCCACGCTGCAGGTACAGGTGAGCAATACCCCGCCGGTATTCACCCCGGCGGCGGCGCAGACCCGTCAGCAGGGCAGCCCGGCCGGCGCGGCGGTCACGGTGGGGACCGTGGTTGACGCCGAATCCAGTCCCGGCAGTCTGCAGGTCAGCACCATTCCCGGCGGAACAGCCACCGGCATCAGCGTCAGCAATCTGATCAACATGGGCGGGACGATCAGCGCAGAGCTCAGCGCCAGCTGCACCGCCACCTCCGGCACCGTGCGCTTTCAGGTCAGCGACGGCAGCGCCAGCGGCAGCGGCGACCTGCAGGTCAACGTCAGCGTCAACACGCCCCCGACGCTGGCCTATGCGCCGCTCACTGTCGGCTTGGGCAGCAGCGGTAGCCAGTCGCCCAGTGCCGGGCCCAGCGACAACGGCAGCGTGGGCAGCGTGAGCATCCTCTCACAGGGCAGCTACAGCGGCACCGCGGTGGTCGCGAGCAATGGTCAGGTCAGCCTGGCCAACGCCCAGCCGTTGGGCAATCACACGATCACCATCCGTGCCACTGACAACTGCGGGACCAATCGCGACGCCGCACTGGCAGTAACGGTGAACGGCAATGCGCCACCCAATTTCTTCCCGACGGCGCCGGTCTCGCGTCAGCAGGGGACTGCTGCGGGTGCGGCAGTCACCATTGGCACGGTGACCGACGACGACGACCCGGTGGGCTCACTGGTGGTGACCCGGGTCGCCGGCGGCAGCGCTGGCGGGATCAGCGTCAGCAACATCAGCAACAGCGCCGGCACCATCAGTGCGCAGCTGGCGGCCGACTGCGGCGCGACCGCCGGCACGGTGCGCTTCCAGGTCAGCGACGGCAGCGCCACCGGCAGCGGTGACTTGCAGCTCAATGTCGGGCTCAATGATCCGCCAAGCCTGGGCAACTATCTGGATCTGCGGCTGTTGTCCGGGCTGTCGGCGCAGGCTTCACCGAGCAGCGCGCCAGCCGACAACGGCAGCCTGCTGACCCCGATCGTGGCGATCGCGCCAAACAGCTATGCGGGCAGTCTCACCATCAGCAATCAGGCAGTGGTCAGCGTGGGAGGGGTCGGGCCGGTCGGCACCTACACCATCGGCGTCCAGCTCGAGGACAACTGTGGCGCCACCACCCAGCGCAGCTTTGATCTGGAGGTATTGGATGATCCGCTGCTGATCGATGGCTTCGAAAGCGGCAACGGCTGAGTCGCGCGCTATCCTTCGCCGCAGTGGACGGGGAAACTGCGATGACGCTGCGCCTGGGGATCGTCGAAGATCATGATCGGCTGGTGGATGATCTGGTGGCGGCGCTGACGCCCGCGCAGTTCCAGCTGGGCTGGCGCGCAGCCAGCCTGGCGCAGGCTCGCCAGCACCTGGATGACCCGGTCGATCTGCTGCTGCTGGATCTGGGTCTGCCGGACGGCAGCGGGGTCGCCCTGGTCGAGGAGTTTCGCCGTCAGCAGCCGGCGATCCGGATCGTCGCCCACACCGTTTTCGACAGCGAGCGACAGGTGATGCTGGCGCTGCAGGCCGGGGTCGACGGCTATCTGCTCAAGGGTGCTGCGCCGGCGCAGGTGGAAGAGAACCTGCAGGCGGCGATGGCGGGTGGTACTCCGCTGTCGCCGGCAGTGGCGCGCTATTTGCTGCGCCGCGTGCGCGGAGACGCCGAGCAGTCCCGAATGCCGGAGCAGAGCGAGCCGCCGCCGAGCCTGACCGGGCGGGAGCGCGATGTGCTCGAGCATCTGGCGCGCGGCTACAGCTACCGTGAGACTGCCGAGTCGCTGGGAATTCGCACCCACACCGTCGCCCATCACGCCAAGAACCTCTACTCCAAGCTGGCCGCCCACTCCTGCAGCGAAGCCGTGTTCGAAGCGCTGCGCAGCGGGCTGATCCGGCTCGGCTAGGGTGGCCAGCGAAGCCGACAGCGTGCCGATGGAGGCGTCTCAGCCATCCGGCTGGTGGTCGCGGTTGGGCCGTCCGCTGGTCGCGGTGCTGGCGCTGCAGCTGCTCTACTGGCTGGCGGTACAGCCGGCCCTGGTGGTTCCGGTAGGCAAGCTGGAGCGGATCGGGCTGCATTCGGCGGTCTACGCCGAACTGGGCGAAGCCACTCTGGACGCCTGGCATAGCGCGGACAAGGCGGACACCGAGCTGCCCTGGGAGGATTGCTGCCGCGCCGGCTACCGCGGGATCGAGATGCAGTTCGATCTGTCGGAGATTCCTGCAGAAGGCCTGGCGGTGGTGCCCATCGTCGGCTCGGACAACTATCAGATGTGGCTGAACGGCTCGCTGTTACTGTCCGAAGGACGCATGCAGCTACCCGATCACACCTACCACGGCAACGTCCGCGCGGTGTTCCGGCTGCCCTCTGCCGCGCTGCAGGAAGGGAGCAACCGGCTGCTGTTCCTGATGGTGCGGGATCGCGGTTCGCCGCACTTTTTTGTCGCGGCGCCGGTGGTCGGTGACTACGCCAGCATCCGCCAAGCCTACCGTTTCCGTGCCTTCCTGCTTAACGAGTACAACACCATCAGCTACACCATCGGGTTGACCCTGGCCTGGCTGGCCCTGGTGGTGCTGTGGCGCGGCGAGCAGCGCGCGGTGCTCGGCTGGCTGGTGGTGCTGTTTGCCGCCTGGAGCCTGCGCTTGATCTGGTATGACGCCACCGATCCTCCGCTGCACGGCGAGGCGCGGATGGCGCTGCTCTACGCGCTGGTCAATCTGCTGCCGGTGGCCTGGCTGAACCTGGCCAACAGCTGGGGCCCGCGGCCGACCCGCTGGGTCTGGGCGTGGTCGCTGGGTCTGTGGCTGCTGCTTACGGTAGTGACGCCTTTCATCCTCTACCACGACTGGTTCGAGGGGATCGAAACGGTCAACCAGCTGGGGATGCTGATGACCGCGGCACTGGCCCTGGCCACGCTGGTGGTGTTCGCCCGACAGCTGCGCGCGATGGGCGGCGAGCGGATCGCCGAGATCGCCGTGTTCAGCCTTTGCGTCAGTCTGATCATCGTCGATGCGGCCACTGCGCTGCACGGTCGCGGCAGCCAGAACGTGGCAACCTCGATGCCGTGGCTGATGCTGGGGCTGGTGGCCGCCTTTCTCGCCCGCAACGTACAGCTGTTTCGCTCCTCGGCGCAGATCAACCGTTTGCTCAGCGAGCGACTGGAGCGGCGCGAGGCGGAGCTGACCCGCACCCACGAGCAGCTGCGCGAAGCCGAGCGCAGTCAGGTGCTGGCCGCCGAGAGACATCGATTGATGCAGGACATGCACGATGGGGTCGGTGGCCAGCTGGCAGCGCTGCTCAGCCTGGCTCGTTCTGGTCAACCGGATCCGCAAAGCCTGCTGCGCGCGGTGGCAGACGGGCTGACCGATCTGCGCCTGATTATCGATTCGCTCAACCAGATCGACGATGATCTGGCCCTGGCGCTGGGCAGCCTGCGTAGTCGCCTGCAGCCGCTGCTGGATACCGCGGGGGTTGCGCTGCGCTGGCAGCTGGATGCGAAGTTGTCGCTGCCGGGATTCGGTCCGGAATCGGTGCTGCAGGTCTATCGCATCGTGCAGGAGGCGGTGAGCAATGCGCTGCGCCACGGGCAGCCCGGCGAGGTGGCGATTGCCCTGGCGCGGACAGAGGAAGGGGTGGAGTTGCGAATCGAAGACGATGGACAGGGTATGGGCGCACAGCGTGGCAGCGGCCTGGGCCTGGGAGCCATGGCCGATCGCGCGCAGCGGGTGGGTGCGCGGCTGGAACTGGGGGCGCGCCCGGCCGGCGGGACCATCGTGCGGCTGATCTGGCCGCTCAACCCGTCGTCAGCCCCGCAGGCGCCCCGGTGAGCCGGCGCTTCATGAGCCGGCGTCGAATGGTGCCGCGTCGGCACAAACCGCGGCGCAATCCCTGGCTCAATCTGCTCGCCCTGATCCCGGTCGGTCTGATCGCGCTGTTCATGTTCTTCGAAAACCGCGAGGAATCGGCTCGCTATGAGGAACACACGCGAGAGCAAGCAAGACAGGCGGCGGCGGAGGCGCAATGGCTCGCGCAGGCTGACTTCGGGCAGGCCTGGTCGCGCTGCGCCGAGCAGCTGAGCAGCGCGCTATCGATCTACCAGCAGCCCGAGGCCATCGCCTGGCATCGCGGCGGCATCACCGCCTACTTCCAGCAGGGCATCGATCAATCGTCCTGGCGTCAGGCCCGCTGTGCAGCTGACGGCGTTTCGGCAGGTCCAAGGGTGCGCCTGCCGTTTGCGGTTCCGCTGTTGGTCGAACAGCCCGCCGAACCCGACGTCGACGTGGCCGAAGACGACAGCTGGGCGCTGGCTGTCGCCGGGCTGGGTGCGATCAGACTGGAGGGCGATCTGTTGGGCGTTGAGCTGCTGCGCTTGCCCGATGGTGGAGTGCTCAGGCGCGATTGGCGGGGCCTGGAGGGCGCTGCCCAGGCGCAGCTCAGATTGGTCGGCCCTGGCGGTGACGCCGATGCACCCTTCCCTCGGCTCTATGCCGACTCGCCATTCTCCATGGCGCCGGTACCCGCCGCGCTGGAAACGCTGCGCGGGCGCAATTTCGCGGCCGAACCGCTGGCCGCGCTGGACCTGATCGCGCCCACCTTGCCGCCCGGCAGCCTGATCAGCGAGATCTCGGTGCGACCGGAAGGTATCGAAGTCACGGTGACAGGAGGTGAATTCCGCTTCGACAGCGGTGATCCAGCGGCGCCCTACGCCGAGATGGATTTCGACGAGTACGGAGTTGCCGAGCGCAGCTGGTGGTATCCGCGCCAGTCACCGGGCTTCGGCTGTGAGCAGGGCCGCAGCCTGGACCAGGTCAGGCAGATGCTCGGCGAGCGGAGCCTCAGGGCGAATCCGACCCTGGCCTGGTACAGCTGCAGTCCCGCCTACAGCGACAAGCGCAGCGGCGTCTGGCATCTGCGCTGAAGGCTCGAGTCGCGATTGACGCCGATATAGCGCTGATTCAGCCGCGACCTCGCTCCATGATCGGTAACAGGCAATCGGAGCAACAAGGGTTCCCGAAGCGGAATCGGCAGCGGTGCAACGCAGGCGCGTGATCTCGGCGACCGTGCTGTTGCTTGCTGCCGGTGTGATGGCGATGCTGGTCCCGATTGCCGCGCTGGGCGCGGTAGAGCGTGACCCCAGCTGGGAGATTGCGCTTTACGCGCTGCCCTCACTGATGCTGATTGGCATCGCCCTGTTCGGCCCGCAGCGGCTGAAGATCGGCCTGGCGTTGCTGTTGCCTGGTATCTAGCTGATCCGGATCTGACGCTCGTAATTGCAAGATGCGGCCAGCCGGGTTAGGTGAACTCGTGAGTTGCCGACCAGTAATCCAGATTCCAGCAAGAATCTGTGCAATATTTTTCCAGTAGCGGCGGCAGCGAGCGGTAGCGAATAGCGCCTGGGTGCTTCACCGAGAAGTCCCAGGCTTCCAGTTCCCCGTCGGCAAGGCGGACTTGAGGGTTGAGCAGAAAAACGCCGCCATCGACGACCGGACCCAGCGTGATCATGCGCTTGAGATAATCAGTCCGGATATAGATCACATCCTGATCCTCGCCGTATCGAAAGTAGAGGGAGTCGCCAGGCCAGTCGGGTTCCTCGGTCCAGATCCTGACCAGTCCCGGGGCTTGCTCATGCAGCCAGCCGATCTGGGAGCAGGGAAAGAAATCCAGCGGTGCGTCGGCATAGTCGATGATCGCCGACACGCCGTTGGTCACGGAGAGGAATTCCAGCACGGAAGGTGGAAGCTCGGTCTCCAATCGCCCCTGAAGTTCATCCAGCTCACTTCTGGTTGCGGGGGGAAGCAGTATCGACTTCCGCTGCAGAATCTGTTGCTGAATTCGGTCGGCGGGGAAGCGTGCTCGCTCCAGCCGCAGGACGATCTGATCACTCCAGAATTGGAGGAACGCTCTCATTCCCATGGACGCAATCAGTCCAACGGTCGGGAGCGCTTCGATCTGATCGATCGCCTTCCGGATTGCCGCCTGGTCAATCGAATGCACGCGCCGGTTTTGAAAAACGGCCAATCCCAGAACTGACGCGCCCAATCCAGCGCCGATCAACGATCGTCGATTCATACCGATTCTGGCTTAAGCCAGCGCATCCGCTGCGCTACTCCGCCAGCAGCCGCTCGATCGCCTGGCGGATCCGCCCCATGTCGTCGGCGCACACCGCGTGCTCGGGTGAGCCGTTGCGGTCGTGGTACTCCATGCCGGGGTGAATGAAGCGGATGATTCCCGACTTGTCGACCAGGAAGGTCACCGAGGTGGCGGGGCGCTTGGGGCCGGTAAGCCACCAGTCCTTCAGGGTTCGGTTGCGCCAATCCCAGTCGATCGCAATCGGGAAGCTGAATTCCCGACTGCGCACCGCTCGCTCCACCCGCGGAATATCCAGCGGATCATCGCGTCCGGCCTTGGGGTGAAAGACCCCGATCACGGTGAGGCCGCGCTCACCGTACTCGGCATCGAGTGTGCGCAGCGCCGGCGCGCTGCTGGCGCAAAAGGGACAGGTGTCGGTCCACCAGCGCACCAGCAGCACCCTGCCGCGCAGATCCTCCAGCGTCAGCGGCTCGCTGTTGAGCCAGCCGTCGAAGCGGAAGGGCGGCGCCGAGATTCCGAGGCGATCATCGCCGGCGGTGCGGTCCATCTCGTTGAGGCTGCTCATCAGATCGGCGATATCGGCATCTGCGGCCTGTTCGCTCTGGCCCTCGCCGATCAGCTGACTGCGATAGTCCGCCCACGAGTTGACGACCTGGATGGTCTCGCCGGCGGATGTCGCGCTCACCCACACCAGCAGCACCAACAGCAGCAATCTAGGCACCTGTGCTCTCCAGCGCAGCCACATCCAGGCGCCGACAATCTGCTTGTGACGGTCCATTGTCAACCGGCTCTGAGGGTCCAGGATTCCGCAATCCAGTTTTGCCTGCGCGCCTTCCCCGCTTATTCAAAGCTGTCGATCAGCAGACCCTCCACATCCTCATAGGCGCCCCGATCGGCCGCACCGGCACCGTTGGCGACCGCGGCCAGATCAATGATGCGCGGCAGCCCGCCGATGTCGAAGGGCGTTTCGCCGCCGGTGACTGCGCAGCGATCCAGGTTCATCGAACCGCTGGCCAGGCGGTAGACGCCGCCGGTAGCGTCGAAGAATCCGGGGGCGTGGCTGGTGCCGCCCAGTGCTCCGCCAGTGCCGGTGTTGATGCAGTCGAAGCTGGCAGTGCCGGCACCCTGTAGGTGGGTCGCGCCGTCGGCCAAAAGGATGGATCGACGGATGTCGACTGCAAGTGCTGCGGTGCTGTTGTTGCTGATCAGGCTGCCGCTCAGCATGTTGCCGGCAGTGGTGATGAAGTCCCCTTCGATCCGAGCGGTCGAACTGGTGCCAAGCAGATTGGGACTGCTGTTGCCGGTCAGCAGCACCGTATCCAGGTTGAGCTGCCCGCCGTCCCCGGCGGCGAGAATCGCGTTGCCGGCGGCCGCGTTGTTGGCGACTCGGGTCTGGCGCAGGGTCAGGGTCGGGCTACCGGTGCCGGCGATGAAGGCGGCGCCGACGGTGCCGGTCAGCGCCCCGGTGTCGTCCTCCACCCGGTTGCCGCTGAGGCTGGAGCAATGGTCGTCGCCGACCAGACAGCTGTTGACGCCGCGGTCCAGGGTGGCCTGGGCGGCGGTAATCATGATTCCGGCAGCGAAGCTGCGCGCGCGATTGTCGTCGATGCGCAGCCCACTGCCCTGCAACAGGGTGCCGTCATTGTTGAGGAAGATCCCGCCGCCGCGCTGCGGGGCGCTGCCCAGGACCGCCTGATTGTGGCTGATCGAGATCTTCTGCTCGATTCGCGAGCGCAGGGTCAGCTGCGAGCCGCCGCGGGCGTAGATCCCGCCGCCGTCCTTGGCCATGTTTTGCTCGATTCGGGTATCGCCCGCGTCGGCGGTGCTCAAGATCTCGCAGTTGTCGGCATACAGCCCGCCGCCCTGGTTGGTGGCGGCGTTGGCGATCAGGTCGACATGACCCAGGCGCACCCGGGCGCCCACGCAATAAACCCCGCCGCCGCTGGCCGCGTCGTTGCCCAGACCGGCGTCGTTGCCGATGCGGCTGCCGCCGAGCAGATTGACCGAAAGGTTGCCCCCGGCGTTTTCGAGGATGGAGATACCGCCGCCGTTCAGGGCAAGGTTGTCGTGTACGTCCACGTTGTCGAGCGTCACCAGCCCGCTGTTGTTGATCTGGATACCGCCGCCTGCGCCGCTGGGGTTGTTGCCGTCAACGATATTCAGGTCACGCAGGGTCAGGCTGAGCGACATCACATCGGCGCCGCTGATGAAAACGGCAGGTCCGCCGGCAAAATTGGCGCGCAGCGTGGTTTTGCCGGCGGGCGCGGGCGCGCCGCAGGCAGGATAGCCACCGGCGACCGTTAGTACCCGGTTGCTGAAGCTCAGGCTGGTAGGCAACAGGAACTCTGCGCCGACCAGGCGAATCTCCGAACCCGGCGCCAGATCATCAATCGCCGCCTGGACGGTGGGGTAGTCGCAGGTGCCGGCGGTGTTGACGTAGACAGTGGTGGCTACGCCGGCCTGAGTAGTGCCGCCGATGGCCAGCAGGGCCAGGGGCAGCAGGCGAAGACCAAAGCGATGGGTGGAAGCGGAACGGCGGCTGGTGCGCATGATCGAACCTGCGGTTGGGGGTGTTGCCCCGAAATACGCAGATCGGATCCTGATCCGACATGAGCGGGCGAATCGATCTCAGCGCTGGCTATCCGCGCGCCAGTTCACCGTGTTGTAGGGGCGATTGCCGAATGGGCCCTGCAGATTGAGTCGAAGGAAACTGCAAACGCGCAATTCCAGCGGCTGGGCCCGAACCAGATCCATGCGCAAAGAAATCAGCGCGGCTCGTGCGCTGACGGCGAGGCTCAGCTGCGCTTCGCTGCGAATCTGCGCGTGTGCCTCGGCCAGCATCGCTGCCGGGTCGTTGAGCGCAGTCTTCAGGCGTGGGCGCAGCAGCACCCAGACCGGCACCGGCCATTGCGCAAACCATTGATCGGCCAAAGCGCGACTGCTGCATCCGGCGACCGTCAGATAGCGCAGGCCGCGAACCAGATCGGCTTTCCAGGCGGCGGATGGCTCCATTCGCCGAGCATAGCCAAGGGCCGGGGTGATGACCAGTTGAGGCCGAATCGGCGACCTGGGCTAGTTGGAAATTGGTGCGATGTCATCCACCTGAAGTACGGAAAGATTAAGACAAAATTATACGTTGCACAAAGTCACAATTAGATAAATGTACTGTTTTAGGTAAAAAATCTGACTTCTCTGCAGTGCGTCAATACTTCTGGCATGGAACTTGATAATTTTCGCCGCCGCTCTGCGAATAGGAGGCTCGCAGGGCACTCTGCTCGATTCCGAACGCTGATACTTCATCTTGACGCTCTATGGGGAGGCGTCGCGGTGGGTCGTGCGTGGATGCTGGAAAGTCGCGCTTCGAAATGGGCAACTCAACGCCGCCTGGCGGCATCAATAGCCAACTTGAATGGGGAACTCCAAGCTGTGATCAAGCACTACAAGCGTTTGCCATTGTGTCTCGCCCTTGCGCCGATGATTCTCGGTCTGTTTGCCTCAACGGCGCAGGCCGCCTCGCGCAACGAACTGCATGCCCAGAACCTGGACCAGCTCAACAGCAGCTACCGCGCAGCGACGCGAAACATCGGGGTTTCCCGGGTCAGCACCGAACGCCATGCCGAACTGCTGGGGCTGGAGAGTGATTCCTCGCTCAGCGCCCTGGCGGTCCGGAACGATGCCGATGGCACCACCCACTACCGCTACCAGCAGCTGTATCGCGGGGTCCCGATCTGGGGCGAGCACGTGGTGGTCAGCGAGAATGTGGACGGCCGCGTGCGCAGTCTGTTCGGCCGCTCGGTCAGCGGGCTGACCCCGGACGTGGTCCAGGTCGGTCGCGACCTGGGTGCGGCAAGCGCGCTGCAGGTGGCCAAGAATGCCAGCCTGGGCAGCAGCGAACGGCTGATGCAGGTCGAGCGCGAGGAAAGCCGCCAGATGATCTTTGTGAGCGACGACGGCCGGGCTCGGCTGAGCTACGTGGTCTCGTTCTTTGCCGATACCGCGCGTGGGGGCGCGCCGACCCGGCCCTTCGTGATTGTCGATGCGCAGACCGGCCAGGTGCTCAAGCAATGGGATGCGCTGACCACCGCCGATGTGGGCACCGGCCCGGGCGGCAACAGCAAGACCGGCCAGTACGAGTGGGGCTCAGGCGGTCGCTACGGCTTTCTCGATGTCACCCAGAGCGGCAGCACCTGCACCATGAACAATGCCGACGTGAAGTCGGTCAACCTCAACGGTGGCACCACCAGCACCACCGCCTTTTCCTACACCTGCCCGCGCAACACCACCAAGGCGATCAACGGCGCCTACGCGCCGATCAATGATGCGCACTACTTCGGTGGCGTGATCCAGGACATGTACCAGGCCTACACCGGTGGCCGCGCGCTGAGCTTCCAGCTGGTGATGCGCACCCACTACAGCAGCAACTACGAGAATGCCTTCTGGGACGGCAGCAAGATGAGCTTCGGCGATGGCGCCTCGACCTTCTACCCGCTGGTCAGCGCGGACGTGGCCGGTCACGAGGTCTCCCACGGCTTCACCGAGCAGCACTCCAACCTGACCTATTCCGGTCAGTCCGGCGGCATGAACGAAGCCTTCTCGGACATGGGCGGCGAAGCCACCGAGTACTTCTGGAAGGGCAGCAACGACTTCCTGGTGGGCCCGGAAATCTTCAAGGCCTCCGGCGCCCTTCGCTACATGAACAATCCGCCCCAGGACGGCCGTTCGATCGACAACGCGGCCAACTACACCAGTTCGATGGACGTGCACTATTCCTCCGGCGTGTACAACAAGGCCTTCTATCTGCTGGCCACCAAGCCGGGCTGGAACACCCCCAACGCGTTCAAGGTCTTTGCCCGCGCCAACGCGCTCTACTGGACCCCGAGCAGCACCTTCAACAGCGGCGCCTGCGGCGTGCAAACCGCAGCCACCGATCTGGGCTACAGCGCCAGCGATGTCACTGCGGCCTTCACCTCGGTGGGCGTGTCCTGCCCGGGCGGCGGCGGTGGTGGTGGCGGTGGTGGCGGCAGCACCGGCGGCGCGCTCAGCAATGGGGTGACCGTGACCGGCATCAGTCAGCCCACCGTCGGCAGTTCGGTGAATTACACGATGGTGGTGCCGGCGGGTGCCAGCAATCTGTCCTTCGTGATGGCCGGTGGCACCGGCGACGCCGACATGTACGTCAAGTTCGGCAGCGCCCCCACCGACAGCAGCTACGACTGTCGCCCCTATCTGTCCGGTAACAGTGAGACCTGCTCCTTCGCGACCCCGCAGGCCGGTACCTACTATGTGCGCCTGAAGGCCTATTCGGCATTCAGCGGTACCGCGCTCACCGGCAGCTACACCGCCGGTGGCGGCGGTGGCGGCGGTGGAACCTCCTACTTCGAGAACACCACCGACTACGCGATCAACGACAACTCCACCATCAACAGCCCGATCACCGTCAGCGGTCGCAGCGGCAACGCGCCGTCCAATCTGCAGGTCTCGGTACGGATCATTCACACCTATCAGGGCGACTTGCAGGTCTATCTGATCGCGCCGGACGGGACTTCCTACACCCTGCACAACCGCACCGGCGGCGGCACCGACAACCTGATCAAGACCTACACGGTCAACGCGTCGTCGGAACTGGCCAACGGCACCTGGAATCTCCGCGTGCGCGACCGCGCCAATGGAGACACCGGCTATCTGGACGAATGGAGCCTGCAGTTCTGATCTCCATCCACCGATAGTGATTCAGACAGAACCCCGGCCAGGCCGGGGTTTTGTTTTACAGAGCCGCGGGATCTCACCTGCCCGATTGGCAGTGCCCGTTGGTCGAATCGGGTCTATGCTGCCGTTGCGTTTCCACCGGAGGAAAGAAGATGGCCGCACCGTCGCTGGTCGCACTGCTCGGATTCATTGGCTGGTCTCTGGTCCTGCTGTTGCTGATGGAGTCCATTCGTACCAAGCTGGTGTTGTTCGGAGAGGTCGCCGCCAACGGCTTCGACCCTGCCAACAGCAACTTGTCTCCCTTCATGCAGCGCCTGGCGCGAGCCCACGCGAACTGCGTGGAGGGTCTGCCAATCTTCGGCGGCCTGCTTGCGGTCGCGATCTTTAGCGGTCACAGCGCGGTCACCGATTCCGCCGCGCTGTGGTTCCTGGCAGCCAGAGTGCTGCAGTCGCTGATCCACCTGACCTCGCTGAGCGCGCTGGCGGTGACTCTGCGCTTCAGCGCATTTGCGATACAGCTGGGACTTGCCAGCTACTGGTGCGCGAAACTCTTCCTCCTGGCGATCGGGTAGCGCTATGAAACTCCTGCATTGTGTTGCACTGATCGTCGTCCTGCTCGCACTGCCTGGACCCGATTGCAGAGCATCCGCCGAGGCTGATTCGGAAGGCCCGCCGCCACTCGATTGCCGATCCGGGCCGCTGAAGAAAACCTATGGCAATGAGGCCTGGTTGGTCTACGGATGCAATGACCATCGCTCGGCCGTCGTCGTTAGCGACAAGGGCAATCCGGCCGTTCCTTTCTGTTTCATCCTCTATGTCAAGCCGGACGACTCCGTGCGGCTCTACGGAGAGGGAACCGGCGACAAGTCCACGACCCAGGCGGCCTTCGACGAACTCAAGGAGCTGACCAGAGCCGACGTTGGTGAGTTGGTTTCGGCGGCCGAAGCCATCGATACGGCGGGTGAATGAGCGGCAAACAAGCTGCACCTGGACACGCAAAAGATGTGAGGCCTGCCGCGCCGTCTGCAGCCCCGGCAGGATTGCCGACCAGCAGTTGGTGTGGTGATCCGCAAATTTGTTGAGCCTGGTTCCGCTAGATCTTTCTTGAAGCAATGCGCGAGGAGGAGTCATCGCATCGCCATGGCGATGACGAGCAATGCCGCAATCGGGGGAAAATGGACGCGGAAATGATTCTTGGAATTTGCAGTTCACCATGCTGGCGTTGCCAAACGGCGTTGAATTGGGGACAGTTCGCGCCTCGCTGAGAATCCGCCCGGTACACGCTTGACTCTGGCCATTCCATCTTCTGCTTCCGCCGTACCCAGCCCCTGGCGCCTGTCGGTTGCGCCAATGATGGATTGGACCGACCGTCACTGCCGCTATCTGCATCGGCTGATCTCGCCGCATGCGCGGCTGTACACCGAGATGGTGGTCGATCAGGCGGTGATTCACGGCAAGCGCGAGCGACTGCTGGGTTTTGACCCGTCCGAAGCGCCAGTGGCGCTGCAGCTGGGCGGCTGTGATCCGGAACTGCTGCATCGCGCTGCGGCGATCGGGCTGGAATGCGGCTACGACGAGATCAACCTCAACTGCGGCTGCCCCTCGGACCGGGTGCAGTCGGGCCGCTTCGGCGCCTGCCTGATGCTCGAGCCCGAGCAGGTGGCGGCAGCGATGGTGGCGATGCGCGAGGCGGTGAAAGAGCGTATCCCGGTGACCGTCAAATGCCGGCTGGGAGTTGACGACCACGACAGCGAGGTCTTTTTCCGGCGTTTTGTCGAGATCGTTGCCGATGCCGGGGTGAATGTCTTTATCGTCCATGCGCGCAAGGCGTTGCTCAAGGGCTTGAGCCCCAAGGAAAACCGCGAAGTGCCGCCGCTCAACTACGAGCGGGTGTATGCGCTCAAACGCGACATGCCGCAGCTGACCGTGGCGCTGAATGGCGGTCTGGATGCGGGCGAGGAAACCCTTGCTGCTCTGGACCAGGTCGACGGGGTGATGCTCGGTCGCCACGCCTATCACCATCCCTGGAGCCTGGCCGCTCTGGACCAGCAGCTGTTCGCCGGCGCTGCCCATGATGCGCCAGTGACCGATAGAAGGCCCGAAATCGTGGTCGCCTACGCCCGCTATATGGAACAGCGGCTGGCGGCGGGCGACTCCATCCGGGTGCTGCTGCGGCCGCTGATTGGCCTGTTTCAGGGCGAGTACGGCGCCCGCGGCTGGCGCCGCGCGCTGTCGGCAGCCGACCTCTCGGCCCTGCGCGACAATCCGCAGCGGCTGCTCACGATGCTGCCCGGAGATCCGCCGGACTGGCGGATGGCCGCGACCGAGGGCGCAGCGAGCGTCGTGGACTAGCGACTAGTCTCCGCCGAGATTCTCGCTGATTTCCGGATGCGGGATCTCGAAGCTCAAGGTGGCGAAGTGGCTCTCCCAGTCCAGCGAGTCTTCGTCGCTGGGACTGATCACAACGCTGTGCAACAGAGCCCAGCCTGGATGCGCGAGCACCAGCCGCCCGAGCCCGTTGGCGTCGGTCCGGGTCCAGACTTCGCCGTGGGAGTTCGCATAGACCATGCCGACCCGGTGGTCGGCCAGCGGCTGGTCGTGAAACTCCAGCCGGAAGTCGAGCGGCTGCCCGGGGCGCAGTCGCGTGGGATCCTGCAGCGGAATGAACTCGAGGACCATCCCGGCATCCATGGCCTCCGTGTCGGCGCGGCCCTCGCCCATCCGGACCAGCGCCTTGGCATGCTTGTAGAAGCGCTCGCGCCAGCGATCGCCGGGCGACCAGGCGGTGCGCAGCGCTTCGGGATCACCCAGTTCGCGCAGATATTCCTCAACGCTCGCGGTGTCCAGTTCGATCTCACCCGGTTTCAGCGAGATTGTCGCTAGCGCCCAGCTGGCCCCGGCGGCGCTCGCCTCCATCGGCAGGTAGCTGGCGGTGGCGGCCGACGGCTGCAGTTCGCTCTGGCCGGATTCACGCCCCGCGGGCAGCAGCCAGGCCGACTGCAGGTGTTCCGCCGAGACCGGATGATCGCCGACTGGAAACACCGTGCCATGGCTGAGCTGGATCGAAACCTTCCCCTCACCGCCGTTGCGCGCCAGCGCCCAGGTTTGGTGAGCAACCGCAGCGTCGCTGAGGAGCAGCAGGCAAAACAGCAATGCCAGGCGTAGGTGCATGCGAGCTCCGGGGCCATTCGGTTCGGGATGACCGAGCATATCGTGCGTAACCCGACTACCGGCAAGAATTGGGTCACACCCATGGCCCTTGGCCAGACCGACGCGACATCCGGCTCGAGTCAGCAATTCGAAGAACTGGAGCTCATTCGCACGGCGCTCCACGCGCGGACAGCGCCTGAATCACGCCGGCAGCGAACGGGTCGCCAGCAGGGCTGGCTCTCACAGGTGATGCGGTTTGTTCCGCGCCCCTCATGCGCCGGAATCATTACGTACAGATAGCTTGGATGCGCAGTGCCCGTCGTAGACCTGGGTAGGATGTGGTGAACGCAGCGAACCGCATCAACGGAAGCGTGCCTTGGCCATCAGCGTTAACTCGCCAACGCCAGATCATGCATCAGCGCAGCGAGAAAGCGCGCTGCCTCACCGCCGGTGCATGCGCGGTGATCGAAGCACAGGCTCAAGGGGATCACCCGATGCGACTCGATGCCGCCCATGACCGGGGTCGCCTGATGGCGCAGGCGGCCGGCGGCGAGGATTGCGACGCAGGGCGGGACCAGCACCGGCGTCGCGTAGCGTCCCGCGTACATGCCGAAATTGCTCAGCATGACGGTGTAGTCGCGCAACTCAGTGGCAGGTATCTGGCGCAGGCGCACCTGTTCGCGGATCCGCTCAATGCTGGCGCGCAATCCGCGGCTGTCCTGGTCCTGGCAGTCGCGTATCGCGGGCACGAACAGGCCGTCCTCGG
>JAGRJL010000208.1 GCA_020442775.1 Lysobacterales bacterium
AGCGAACGGCTGCCGACCGTCTTCATGCCCGTATCCCCGGCGCCCTATCTCAATGGCGGTCCTGACGAATTCTTGTCGTGGGTTATCGAATCCCAAGACCCCAACTTTGCGCCAAGCAGCGCAGCGGAATGGCTGGAAGGGCGTCTCCCCAGTCCTGTGGAGGATCTGTCGCAATGGGCAACAGAAGATGAGGACTGATGCATCTGGGTGCAGTTGTGCGGAGATTTGGCGATGAAATGGGAAGACGAGCGCCTTTGGTTGCTGACACCGTTCGCGGTCCTCGGCGCACTTGTGTTTTCGGGTGCGGCGGCGCTGACCCTTGCATCACAGTTCGGAGTTTGGGATCTACCGATCGCTGGTGCTGCCTGTGCTGCAACGTTGGTAGTGACCACTTTTCTGATGGCGCCAACCCGCAAGCCGCTGTTTGGTCTCATCAGTTTCGCGCTTGGCGCCTGGGTCGCCTGGGCAATGCTCAAAGACGCGAATTGGCCGGATTCCTATCTTGAGGTCGCCTATCGACCGACCCTGACGCCCCTCTGGGTCACCTGGATCAGCGGACTGCTGACGTTGATAACCTGCATTGCGCTGCAAGGTCTTGCAGCTGCAGATCGTCAAGCACTCGCCGGAACATGATGCGGAAGCGCCGGTGACCGAGTTTCTGCCAGGTTGGAAGCACCGATGGACACCGTGAAGTTCTACAGCGTGGTCGATGATTTCGGGGAGTTCTCGAACTTTTCGGCGCATCCCATTCGTCTCGACGGCGTGCTTTGGCCAACGACCGAGCACTACTTTCAGGCGCAGAAGTTTGCGGACCCGAAGGTGCGCGAGCGTATTCGAAGGGCCGGTTCGCCGATGGAAGCGGCTCGACTCGGACGCGACCGGAAGCTGCGATTACGCCGCGACTGGGATTCGGCCAGGGTCGGGATCATGCAGCACGCGGTGCTCGCCAAATTCACCCAGCACGCCGAGTTGCGGGAGTTGCTGATCTCCACCGGCGAGGCCAGGATTGTCGAGCACACCGAGAATGATGATTACTGGGGCGACGGCGGAGACGGCAGAGGTCAGAACAAGCTTGGCCAGGTGCTGATGCGGGTGCGCGAGATGCTGCGCTCAGCGCGGTAAGCGAAGGCAACCGATTCGACGACCAGAAGGGGTAGTCCATGTATGTTCCCAGCCCGCTGGCCGCGGTGGCCTATGGTGCAGTCAAGATCGCCGGCTATGCCTATGCCGCTCACTGGTTCAACCGTTACGGCAGACCGCAGGCGTCGTTGTTCGGGTTTGGTCTGGCGAAGACGCTGATTGGTCTGGTCGGCGGCGTGCTCTATGTCTTTCTCGTTGCCGATCTGCTCAGCGCTTCCGATCTGGTCATCTATCTGGCGGCGGCGCCGGTCAGGCTGGCGGCGTGGATCATCGTGATCCAGCTGTTCTACCAGGTGAAGGCGTCGACCCATCTGCTGTGGGCGCTGGCTGGTACTGCCTGGAGCTATGCGCTGGATCTGCTGATGGCGGGCATCTATCAGCTGGTGCCGGGAATGGTGATGCCCTGGTGCTGAGATCGGCGGATGATTGGGCGCCGCGGCGACGCCCCGGCTCATTGTCAGCGCTTGCCAAAAAGTAGAAGCTTCTGCGCTCACTGATCGCGAGCTGGCATCGGCCGAATCCGGCACGAGGGCTGTCCCCAGATGCGATTAATGCGGGGTTCGCTGCCTCCGTGAGCTTTTTGCGGACAGCTTTGACCTCTTTGATGGTGAGCGGGACATTGCCATCAAGCCAGACGCCTGGTGTTTTTCGATCATATTGAGGTCACCGGATGGCTGACAGCTCACCCATCGAAGATCACCAGGCAGCGTCGACCGTTGTTGATGGCGCCGAGAAGATCGCGGCCGAAAGGACCGCGAATATCCAATGGAAGTAGCGTGATGAACCACTACCTGATTTCCTTCCCCAGTTCAGCCATGGACCACATCGCCGCGGCAGATCTGGGCGCGGTCGGAGACGCCGCCCGTCAGGTGATCCGCGACGCCAAGGCCGCCGGTGTCTATGTATTCGGCGGTGGGATCAACGAAGCGGTTGCGCCGGTCAAGATCGCCGGGGATGGCAGCGTCCATCACGGAACCTACCCCGAGAGTGCGAGATTGAATGGGGGGTTCTGCGTGCTCAAGCTGGCGAGTCGCGCGGAGGCTGAGCGCTGGGCCACCCGAATTGCCAGCGCCTGCCAGTGCGCACAGGAGTTGCGCGAGTTCATGTTTGATCCGGAATCCTGATCGGGCTGAGACTCGACGCCTGGCACCAAACAGTCGGTGTCGCCAGCAACGCGCGAAGCTCACCATTGAGATTTCCGGCCGGTGCTGGATCGGGTGCCGAATGGATCGGCCGATCGGATGGTCGAGAGGCGTCAGCTAGTCCTGTCCTCTGGTGCTTGCCTCCGTCGGATGGGCCTGGTCTGGTGTGTTTGACCCACAGCGGCTACCGCCGTCCAGGTTCCAACCTGATTGCGGTCAAAGTCAATCCGGTATCGACTGGCGCTGATCGAATGCAGCTGCGCCCAGTCCTCTTGTTCGGCAGATGGAGATCATGACCAACGACCCCTACAAAACCCCGACAGGCCCACTTGCCGATCCGCCCTTGCGGCCGCAACGCTTTGGTCTGCTGAGCAGCCTGCTTTTGACCACGGTGCTGGCGGCGGTGTTGTCATTCGCCGTGTCCGGCTTCACGCCGGCATACGCGGCCTTCGACGCGCACATTCCCTGGTTCACCGCGATGGTGTTGAGGATCTATTGGGCCGCCTGGTTCTTGCCACTGTTGGTAATAGCTGTCTGGTTCGGCTGGCCCAATCCCCAACAACGATCCTGGGCGGTGCTCGCAATTGGCCTGGTCAGCATTTTCCTCTTGCTGCCGCTGGGTCTCGCAGCGCTTTATCTGCCGATTTTCAATCTGGGTGCGGGCGGTGGTTATACGTGAGCTCTGAGTCCTGCAGGCTGTACTTCGGTATCGATATGAGACGGTAAACGTGACAGAAGTGCGTAGAAGTGAGCATGGTAGGAACAGATGAGCAAGGTCAAATCCCCGCAACTCAAGAAGCAGCTCAGTCTGGCCCGCGACCGCCGCAATACCTACGGTGAGAACGCCAAAGCCAGCCGCAAGGGCATTTCGCGATCCAAGGCGCGGTTGCTGCGAGTCGAGCGCCGAAGGGTAGGCCAGGTGCTTTCCAGGTCGCTCAGTGGCGAGGATCCGTTGATCGCCGAGTGCGCCGCGCGAGAGATCGGTGCACTGAAGGCCAGATCGCGGTTCGTCAAAACGCCGGATGAGCCGCTGGGGACCGTGATAGCCGCAAAGCGAGCCAGGCGCGTGTGGCGCGCTCAGAGATCGACCAAGCAGTAGGGAAAGGCAAACGCGCTAGCCTGCGGGCCCGAAAGCACACGGCTGGTCCACCCCGACGAAATGCAGATCGGCAAAGGCGGCGCTAGCGGTTGCTCCGGTGTTATCGGTGTCGCTTCCGATCGCCAACAGGACCGCGTTGAGTGTGACCCCAGGGAAAGCGGCGTGGGCGTCGAGCAAGACGTTGTGACGCTCGCTTTGCCACTGATGACCAGCGTCGTCATTGCCGCTGCGGGCAACGATCATCTGGGTGCGGTCGGTGTAGGCGTTCGGCGCGCGGGTGCCGACCGGATGGCGGTTGTCCCAGACGTAGTTGATCGCCGCGTCGGGCAGTTGGTCGCCGAACAGCATGCGGCCCATCTTGAGCTTGGTGCGCAGGCCCAGACTCATCTGCTCGTTGGGAATGTCGAAGGCGACGTAGACCCGCGCGGCGTAGTCGTCGCCGGACTTCTGGTCGAGGTCGGCATCTTGTACGACTGCGTCAATGCGCCAGCGCCAGCACAGCACCGGGGTGGCGCTCAGATCGATCTGCAGCGGTCTGGCGAGCAGGGCCATGCTGGCATGGGCATCGGCATGGACTGCGCCAGTCCCATCCACATCCCGCAGCGAGTAGCGCGTTGGCGGAATGTCCTGGTCGAAGCGCAGCAGCTGCCAGGGCGCGGGAATTTCCTCCTGAGCGGGATCAAATCGGCCCAACCACTGGACGGATTGCCGGGACGAAATGATCGGCGCGCCATTCGCCCAAGCCGCCACGCTCAGCATCGAAATTGCCAGACAGATTGCGCTGGGATAGGTTGGCAACAGCCCGATCCTCTCAGCAGACTCGTCCAACAGACCCTGCCAGAGTGATTGGCATTGCGCGGTGGCGCAAGGGGCAGCGGTCGGCGGCCAACCGGCAGCGCACCCATTCCGCAAGTCAGGGGCAGCATCAATGTTCAACAGCACCATCTCCATGCTCAGGGTCAGCAACGCCCGTCAGAGTCAGCGCTTTTACGAGGACAGTCTGGGATTTCGCACCACCTGGGAGCACGACCCCGGTGACGGCTATCCGGTATTCCTCGAGGTCCGCCGGGATTCGGTGGCCTTTCACCTGTCCGAACACGCCGGTGATGGTCCGCTGGCGGTGCAGGTTTACGTCAATGTGGCTGATGCTAGGAAGCTCTTTGCAGAGCTGATCGGTCGCGGCGTCACCGGCCTTGAGTCACCGGAGGAAGCCGAGTGGGGTGAGCTGACGTTCACGCTGACCGATCCCGACGGCAACGTGTTGCGCTTCGGCTCGGCGATTGCGAGCCCGTCGTGAGTGGTTAATGTGGTCCGCAAGCGGTTTGCCCCGTTGCGTCCGTTCCTGCGGAACGGATTGCGGGCAGCATGCCCGCGGTCCAGGGTAGTGCCTTCTGACTCCACTTGCTCCGCGGGATCAGGACCGCCGGCGTCTCGCCCGCAATCCTCCCGCGATCCCGGGTAGGCAGGAATGGCTTCAGCGTGATCCTGTTTGCGCTGGCAACGTTCCTGCGGAATGGTCGGCGGGCGTCTCATCCCCAATCCCTGCTTGAAGATCGCGGTGATCCAACCGTGGGACTGACGCTCACCCAGGAGCGGGAGGTCTGTAGTGGTCAGATTCTGACCATTGAACGCCGGCCTGTCGGCCCGGTGCCGATCTACCCTATGCTTGCGGCGCCATCCGGCATCGCTGACATCGCCACGGGGAGGGCGTGATGTTCAAGAATCTGATGATTACCAAGCCGATCAGTGCCTCGCCCGAAGTGCATGCCGGTGAAGATTCGCCGGTGACGCCGGCTGCTGCCGGTCTGGGTTCCGAACACGGTCAGCTCAAGCGCACGCTGAGCGGATGGCAGCTGCTGCTTTTGGGGGTCGGCGGAATCATCGGCGCGGGCATTTTTGTGATGACCGGGCAGGCGGCGGCCAACCATGCCGGGCCGGCGATCATGCTGAGCTTTGTACTGGCCGGCCTGGCCTGCGCCTTTGCCGGTCTGTGTTACGCCGAGTTCGCGGCAATGCTGCCGGTGTCGGGCAGCGCCTACAGCTATACCTACGCCACCATGGGCGAAGCCCTGGCCTGGTTCGTTGGCTGGTCGCTGGTGCTGGAGTATCAGTTCGCCGCTGCGGCGGTGGCGGTGGGGTGGTCGGCCTACACCATCAGCATGATGGAATCGATGGCGCAACTGGCCGGGATCGACTGGCAGTTCCCAGCCTGGCTGGCATCGGCGCCGGTCACCGTGGTGGACGGCAAGCTGGTTAGTACCGGTGCATTGTTCAACCTGCCGGCGGTGCTGGTGATCTTTGCAATCGCTGCGCTGTGCTACGTGGGGATTCGCAACTCGGCGCGAGCCAATGCGGTGATCGTCGCGATCAAGGTGGTGGTGATTCTGGCGCTGATTGGCTTTGGCGCCGCCTATGTCAACGCCGCCAACTGGCATCCATTCATTCCTGCCAACGAAGGCGGTGACCGTTTCGGCTGGGAGGGCGTGCTGCGCGGCGCCTCGATCGTGTTTTTCGCCTATATCGGCTTTGACGCGGTCGCCACCGCCGCACAGGAAGCAAAGAATCCGCAGCGGGACATGCCGGTCGGGATTCTCGGATCGCTGGTGGTGTGCACTGTGCTGTACATCGCGGTCTCAGCGGTACTGACCGGAATGACGCCGTACACCGAATTGGGTACCGCCAAGCCGGTCGCAACCGCTCTGGAGGCCTATCCCGCGCTTTCGTTGCTGAAGTATGCGGTGGAGATTGCGGCGGTAGCCGGCCTGACCTCGGTGATCCTGGTCATGATGATGGCCCAGCCGCGAGTGTTCTACGCGATGGCGACTGACGGGCTGCTCGGCAAGGTCTTCGCCGCGGTGCATCCGCGCTTCCATACGCCGCACAAGGCCACCGTGATCGTCGCGATCTGCGCAGCTGCGCTGGCCGCGGTCTTTCCCCTGGGTGTGCTTGGCGATCTGGTCTCGATGGGGACTCTGCTGGCATTTGCGGTGGTCTGCGCCAGTGTGCTGATCCTGCGCCGCACCCGTCCCGATCTGAAGCGGCATTTCCGGGTGCCGTTTGCCCCGGTTGTCTGTGTTCTGGGCACGCTTTCCTGCCTGTCGCTGGTGTTTTTCATGGGCTGGTACAACTGGGCGCTGCTGGCCGGATGGACCGCGATTGGCTTTGCGATCTACTTCAGCTACGGGGTGCGTCACAGTCGGGTCAGGCAGGCTGCACGAGGGGAGCATGTTTGAATCGTCCGCACATGCGGTTTTTGATGCCGCTAGTCGGTGAATTGACACGAATTGTGTCAAAAGTGTTAAGTGGTGTACGGACCGGTAGCCGCTTCTGGGCTTATCGTTCGCCCTGACCCTTTGCTGCTGCTTGGGTACCGAGATGCAGAACGCCGCGTTGTTGCGCGACACTTCGATTCATCTGCGCGCCGACCTTTCGCAAAGAGAAGTGGTTTGTATCGACCGTCTCTCTGAAGTCGCTTCACCCGAGGCTGGCGTGACCCGAAAGATGATCGAGCGCGATGGCGGCGAGATTGCCCGCGCGACCTCCATTGTTCGCTATCTGCCGGGAGCCCGTTTCCCCACTCATGTGCATGCACTGGGGGAGGAGTTCCTGGTGCTCGAAGGGGAGTTTGCCGACGAGTATGGGCGCTATCCCAAGGGTACCTACGTTCGCAATCCGCCGGGATCTGCGCACGCGCCCTATACCGACGAAGGCTGCGTGATTTTCGTCAAGTTGCGGCACATGGACCCGCGCGACTCCACCCGCGTGGTGGTCGATACCCATCGCGGGCAGTGGCGTCCGGGGGCCGCGCCCGGCCTGTCGGTGATGCCGCTGGGTGGCTTTGCCGCCGAGCACACCGCGCTGGTGCGATGGGACCCCGGCACCTGCTTCAGCGCCCATCGGCACTGGGGCGGAGAAGAGGTCTTCGTCCTCGATGGTCTGTTCGAGGACCAGTACGGCGCCTATCCGGCCGGCACCTGGCTGCGCAATCCGCACGGCAGTCAGCATCAGCCCTTCAGCATGGAAGGCTGCACCATCTGGGTGAAGGTCGGGCATTTGCCGGCGGTTTCGGACTGATATCAATCGGCTCAGGGTGACGGGTGCGGATGCTCAGTGCCGCGCCATAAGCGCCGGAAAAACCCGGACTCAGGACCAAAAGCGGTCGATTTCGGGACGGCGAACTTTTCAGACATCCGCAGCAAACCCAGGAATGGCTGGTGTCGACGCGCACCGGCTTGCGTGATCTGCGTGAATTGATCACGCTCCCACCGAGGCTTTCAAACAAGCACACGGGCTGGAGGAAGGATGCGCGGGATCAGCAGGATAGGGTCGGTAATCGGGATCGTGGTCGTCGCTTTGCTTGCGCTGCCGACGGCGAATGCGGCGAGCCAGCCGCGTTTTCAGGACGCCAACGGCACCCCGCTGGACAATTTGCCGCTGGAGTTCACCGAGGCCAAGGTTCAGATCATCCACGGCATCGCCTCGGTCAAGCTGATCCAGACTTTCGCCAATCGCGCTGACGGGCCGATCGAGGCGATTTACCTCTTTCCCGGCTCCGCCAAGTCCACCATCCGCGGGTTGACGATGACCGTCGGCGAGCGCCGGATCAAGGCGGAAATCAAGCGCCGTCAGGCTGCAGAGCGCACCTACGAGGCGGCCAAGAGCGAAGGCAAGACTGCCAGCCTGCTGAAAGAGGTTCAGGTCGGCACCTACGAACTCAACGTCGCCAACATCCTCCCGGGCGACCGGATTCGGGTCGAGGTGGATTATGTGGAGTTGCTCACACCGGAGAACGGCGAGTACCGACTGGTCCTGCCGAACACCTTTGGCGGTGATCGCTATCGGGCGGGCAGAGCCAGCCATCAGCGCGGTCAGCCGCGCTCCTCGGCCAGCGATGCGGTGGTCAAGGACGCCTACTTCGTTTCCGCGCGGGTCGCCTCAGGGGTGCCGGTAGCGTCGGTTTCCAGCCCCAGCCATCAGGTGATAAGCACCCGGTTGTCACCCTACGAGTTCGAGGTGCTGCTTGATCCGGCCGACCGTCGGGCGCTCAACCGGGATTTCGAACTGGTCTATCGACTCAGCGGTGACGAGGTGCAATCGGGTCTGTCGCTCTACGAGCGTGATGGTCAGGGCTGGTTCCTGTGGACCATGGATGCACCGGCGAGCGTGGGCGGGGCAATGATTCCGCCGCGGGAATTCATTTTTGTGCTGGACGTGTCAGGGTCGATGAACGGCGAGCCGCTGGGGATTGCCAAGCGCTTGATGCGCGATCTGGCACGGGTACTGCGGCCCACCGACTACCTCAACGCGATCAAGTTTGCCGGCGGATCGGAGCTGATGTCCGAACGATCGCTGGGCGCGACCCAGGCAACCGTCGATCGTCTGGTGGATTTTGTGGACCTGTCCGATAGTGGCGGTGGCACCGAACTGCTGCCGGCCCTGGAGCGTGCCTTCAAGCTGCCGAAGGTCGCTGCGGCGCGCACGGTGGTGATCGTGACAGATGGGGCGATTGGACCGGTGGTGGACTCGGCAAGGCTGATTTCCAAGTCCAATGGCGGGATCGGCACCTTTGTGTTCGGCGTGGGTGACTATCTAGATCGGCCCGCTCTGAACACCCTGGCCGATGCCGGCAACAGCGCGCCCTTCATCGTCGACGATGTCCCCAAGGGTGATATCAAGGCGGCTGTAGCCAGCTTTCGCGGCTATGTGGATCGGCCGCTGCTGAGCCTGGTGAATCTGGACTTTCAAGGTCTGCGGGCAACAGACGTGTATCCCCAGGTGATTCCCATGCTCTATGCAGCACGTCCGCTGACCGTGGTCGGCCGCTATCAGCCGCCGGCCGGTGGTCAGATGGTGGTGCGCGGACTGGGTGCCCAGGGTGCCTTCGAACGGACCATCGATGTGAGTGCCTATCGCCCTGACCCCAACGCAGACGTCCTGCCGTTTCTCTGGGCGCGCAAGCAGATCGATGATCTGGTTTTACGGCGCGGGAACCACGAAGACCAGATCGCCGAACTGGGCCTGGAGTACGGGGTGCTGACGACCTATACGTCATTCGTCGCGGTGGATCAGCTGGTTCGCAATGCCGCAGGAGACAGCACCACCGTGCAGCAGCCTGGTGCCGCACGCCAAGCAAGTGGAGGTGGCGCCGAACTGGTCAGTTACGCTACCGGAGATTTGTTCGAACTGGTACAGCAACTGCCCGATCTGTCGATCTGGTCCGCGCAGATCGATGGTCGCAAGGACCTGCCCTGTACCAGCACCGAGCGGGGCGGGAAGACCTTCGTGAAGACGGCAGATGGCTGGCGCGAATCGGCTGTGGATGGCACTGCCACCGTGATTCGCATCCGTCGCGGCGGGGCTGCCTGGCGAGCGCTGGTGGCGCAGTTGCCCGAACTCGCGCAATGGTCGTCACTGCAAGGCCGGGTCCTGCTGGCCGCAGGCAAGCGGAACCTGCTGATCGGGGACGAGGGCTTCGACTACTTTCCAGCGAACGAGATCGAGGCTCTGGTCGTGAGCTTGCGCCAATCCCGGATTCGCAGCGCGGAGCAACGGTGCACTCAGGATCGACCCTATTGAGGCGCGCAGGTCCGCTCTTGACCGCTTGGCTTTGGCTGCTGCCAGCCTCCTTGAGTGCGAGTGAGCTGGCGGCAGGCCACGAGCGGGTGCTGGCGGTGATCCTGCAGCCTGCAGACGTGGGTAGAGACGGATACCTGGAGGCTGCCGCCAGCTATTACCGAGGGCTGGGGATGCCAGTGCGGACGGCGCATTCGCTCACCGAATTGCACAATCAGCTGGTCCAGCGGGTGGAGGCCCACGGGCCGTTGAGCGAGGTGATCCTGGTTGCGCATGGCTCGACCTGGACCGGCGCGGCAGTTGACTTGTTTCCCGGCGGACCCGCTGCCTCGGTGTCCGCCATGCAGCAGGCGAGGGCAGACGGCAGCTTTCCCGCGCTGCCGCCCGGATCCCTTGCTGCCGACACCCGAATTCGCCTGGACAGTTGCGCGGTGGGTCGTCATCAGGCCTGGGTCAGGGCATTTGCTCAGCTGTGGTCGGCGGCGGGCGAGCCGTCGCCACTGGTTGAAGCCAGTGCCGAATTCATCGCCTTTGGGTCCACAGTGACCGCCCATGGCGTTGTGGCAGAGCGGATCGAGCTGCCGATCTCAGTGCAGGTGCAGGCGAACGCTCCGGACTTCAGTGATGCCAGAACGCTGACCCTCGCAGGTGAGGCCTGTGGGCAGATCGCCAGTCCCTGTCAGCAGCGCCAG
Organism: Lysobacterales bacterium; assembly: GCA_020442775.1. Classification (GTDB taxonomy): domain Bacteria; phylum Pseudomonadota; class Gammaproteobacteria; order Xanthomonadales; family SZUA-5; genus SZUA-5. The sequence goes on from JAGRJL010000208.1 coordinate 10,647, forward strand.
CTGCCGATCAAGGTGACCGTTCAGCTGGATCAGACTGTGGCCGACAAGGCCTATCCGCGACGCCGACGGCTGGCGCAACGTGCGGCGAGGGCGCAGCTGATGGATCTCAACCTTCGGGCGGACCAGCTGGACTGGTCCTGGAAAGCGGATGCAGACGGTGGAGGACAGCGCTGGCTGGGGACCGCGACGGCGCTGATCACTTCGCCCCTGCCGCCGCGCTGAGCTAGACTGTGAGCCCGGAACGCTTCCACGCGTTGCGGTTTGACTGAACGAGGAGTAGGCCTATGAGCAGCGATGCCGCCTCCTGCCGCAACGGCAGGCGGGTAGCGCTGTGCGCTTGCTCCGCCCCGCCGTTGTCGCGCGCTCTGTATTTTTCGCGAAATGACGAGGAATTCATTCATGTTCAGTTGCACCCTGGCGCCTGCGCCAAATGGCAGTTCGTCCGCTAGCCATCCCAGGCGCGGACGGCTTTTTGTCTTTCCACCCACCCTGATACAGCTCCAGTTGGCGGTCCATGACCGTGCTGCGCTCAAGCGGCTGTTGAACGTCGAGATTGGCGACGATTGGCCGGTCTTCGATGAATCCCTGGAGTTCGCGATCGCGGGCTATGGCGACCCCCGAACGGTCGGCTGGGGAACCTGGTTCGGGGTCGAGTTGGCCAGCCAACGACTGATCGCGGTTGGCGGCTTTCATCAGCCGCCGAATGATCAGGGGATGGTTGAATTCGGCTATGCGATCAGCGCCGACTCCCGCGGTCGCGGCCTGGGGACGGAGTTTGTTGCAGCGCTGCTGCGCCATGCGTTGAGTGATCCTCGGGTGACTGAGGTGATCGCTCACACCATGGCCGACGGTCAGATCAGCCCCGAGGGATTCGACAATCTGGCCTCCACGGCGATCTTGCGCCGGCTCGGCTTCGCCCATGTCGGGGATGACCAAGGCGAGTGGCGCTGGAGTCTGACCCGCTCGCCAAACCCCGGCGCCAGCGCGGAATCACCGGCAGTGGCCGCCGTGTCTTGATCAGGTGGGCGCGGTTCGCTGATGTCGTCGAACCGCGCCAATCTGGTCTGGCTACACGCCTTGGTGAGGCCGAATGGCGTCGAGTCAGGCTAAGCTTGGCCTCCATCAGACATCCGCAGTGAGTCCCAATGCGAATCTTCCTGATTCTGACCGGCATCTTTGTCGGCCTGTTGCTGCTGGCGGCGGCGGTGATCGGCATTTTCTGGTGGTACAAGGGCGCCGACATGGTGCAGGCGGTGGAACAGGGCACCGAGGCCGGCGCCAGCTATGGCCAGCAACATGACGATAGGGCCTGTCAGCAACGCGGTCTGGAACTGATGGCCGACTGCGATGACATGGTCTGCGGTATGTATGACCAGGCCTTTCTCAGCGCCTGTCTGTCCCAGGCGAGCGAAGGCGGACTCTGCGAAGACGTTCCGAAGGATCTGGGCTTCAGCGGGACCCTGGTATGGGTCAGCAAACGCTGTGAGGAACTGGCGCAAGAGGAATCGGAGTGCACCGGGATGATGCAGACCGTTCTCCAGCACTGCGCGCGCTGAGGGCGTGATAGTGGGCGATCAGAGCTGATCCAGCCGGCGGCGGATGGCGTTGGCCTGTTCCACCAGCGCCTCCCGGGTCTGGGTGTCCATCTTCTGCAGGTTGCGATAGGCCATACCGATGCGCGGATTTCCCTCCAGCCGATCCCGGTGGCGCAAATGGAAGTCCCAGTACAACGCGTTGAAGGGGCAGGCGCGCGCACCGGTGCGCTGGGCGCGCTGGTAGTGACATTGCTGACAATAGTCGCTCATCCGGTGCACGTAGGCGGCCGACGACACATAGGGCTTGGTCGCCAGCAGCCCGCCGTCAGCGAATTGGCTCATGCCCAGGGTGTTGGGCAGTTCCACCCATTCGAAGGCATCGATATAGATGCCCAGATACCAGCGATGCAGCTCCTGCGGGGATAGCCCCGCCAGCAGCGCGAAATTTCCGATGATCATCAGCCGCTGGATGTGGTGGGCATAGGCGTGCTCCAGCGACTGCCCGATCGCGTGGCGCAGACAGCGCATGCGGGTGTTGCCATCCCAGAACCAGTGCGGCAGCGGCTGCTCATGGGCGAAGAAATTCTGCTTGTCGTAGCCAGGCATCTGCGCCCAGTAGACCCCGCGGACGTATTCCCGCCAGCCGATGACCTGGCGAATGAATCCTTCGGCGGCCGCCAGCGGAATCTGCCGTTCCCGGTAGGCCTGCTGCGCCGCCTGCACCAGCTCACGCGGGTTGATCATCTTGGTGTTCAGCGCGAACGAGATCAGCGAATGGAAAAGGCGCCAGTGACCGGTGTTGGCGGCATCCTGATAGCGCCCGAAGTGCGGCAAGGCCTGATCGATGAAGGAGGCGAGCAGTTCCAGAGCCTGGTCGCGGTTTAATGGCCAGCGAAACTGCTCCGCCTGGGGATTGCCGAAGCTGCTGGCGCCGGATTCGACGATTTCCTTCCATAGCTGGCTGTGGTCATGGAGCGGCCGGCAATCCGCCGGTGGTTCAGGATCGCCACGCCAGGCGTGACGGTTGTCGTGGTCGTAGTTCCACTGGCCCCCCTCGGGCTCGCCATTGGCGTCGAGCAGAATCTGGTGCTGCTGGCGCATCTGCCGGTAGAAGCTCTCCATCAGCCAGCGCTTGCGCTTGGCGAACAGCCGGGCCACCTCGTCGCGCCTGGTGTAGAAGTGTTCGCTGTCCACGCACTCAACGTCGATGGGGCTGTCTGCAGCAAATTTGCTCAGCTGTTGGTCCAGCCGCCACTCGTCGGGCGCCTGGTATTCCATGTGCTGGCAGCCGCTTTGCTCGATGACTTGTTCGAGATTGCCGATCAGGGTCTGGGTGTTGTTCGGATCACTGATTTTCAGGTAGTAGACCCGGTGACCCTGCTCGCGCAGCTGGCCGGCAAAGTCGCGCATGGCGGCAAAGATGCCCAGGATCTTCTGCGCGTGATGCAGCACATAGTCGGTCTCCTGGCGCATTTCGATCATCAGATACAGCACCTGCGGATCGGAATGGGCAAACCAGGAATGCTTCGGGTTGAGCTGATCCCCCAAGATCAGTCGGAGCCGAGCGGCCTTCATCTATCACCCCACAGCGCGCGATAGCGCTCGTCCGGATCGTATTGACGCGCTTGCCAGTCGGGATCGAATCTGCGTCCACCACGCGGGTCGGTGCCGCGACCGGCGATATACAGCCAATTGCCCTGATTGCTGTAGACGTCGTAGTCGATCAACTGCGCTTCAAACCAGGCGGCGCCGGCGCGGTAGTCGCAGGCCAGTTCATGGATCAGATAGCTGGCGACGATCTGGCGCATGCGGTTGGAGAGATAGCCGGTAGCGGCCAGCTCGCGCATGCCGGCATCGACCAGCGGATGACCACACTCGCCGCGGCACCAGCGTTCGAAGCGGGTCGGATCGTGGCTGGGCAGGTCGGCTTTCGGATTGAGGCCGTTCGGGTGGTAGAGCCTTGCTCCGTGGCGGCGATGCAGCCAGCGAAAATACTCCCGCCAGAGCAGTTCGAACCAGATCCAGTAGGAGCCGTCGCTCCTTCCCTGATCCCGCTCGTGCTCGATCAGTGCTGCGTGAACCTGTCGCGCGGACACTGCCCCGGTTGCCAGCCAGGGTGAGAACTTGGTCGAATAATCGATCCCAATCAACTGATTTCTAGTGGATTTGTATCGAATTGGCAGATCGCTGTTGAAGTAACGCTTGAGGTGCGCCAGCCCCGCTTCGGATGCTCCGCAGAAATCCCGCTGCGCGTAGGGAAAGGCCGAACGGTGATCGCAGGTGGTGGTGCTCGCAGTGGGCCTGGATGGGGCGCAGTCATCGATTCCGACGGGCAGCGGCGGCAGTTGCTGCGCTGGTGGCAACGCTGCCCGAGGCAGGTCGCCGGCCGACTCGATGGCGACCCTGAACCGGGTGAACTGGGTCGGCAACTGGCTGAGTTCGAAGGGCAGCTGTTCGAACAGCGCCGACTGCCAGCGTTCACAAACGCTCATGTCAGTCGCTCGCAGGGACTCGACCGCCGCTTGCTCCTCGGGTGCGGCAATCTGCTCACAGTGGATCTCGGAGGCGCCGACGGCCCGGGCGATCCGTTTCAGCTGCTCGGTCGGCGCGCCAACCACCTCAATCAGCCGGCTACCGCGGGCGCGCAGGGCAGCGTCCAGCGCATCCAGCGCGTCGCGCAGAAAACGTTGGCGGTGCCGGCCGACGCGGACAAATCCCCAGCGCGTTTGCGCTTCGGGGTTGGGGTGGCAATAAACCGGCAGCAGGCGTTCAGCCCGATCGCAGGCCTGCAGCAGGGCGGGGTTGTCGGCCAGCCGCAGATCGTTGCGGAACCAGTAGATTGCGCAGCTCACGGGCGGGCTCGCCGTTCGCGGCGACAGCGCTCGGAACAGTATTTGACCGCCTCCCAGCTGCGCGCCCACTTGCGACGCCAGACCATCGGTCGGCCGCAGTGAGTACAAGGCTTCTGCGGCAGATCGGCCTTGCGAATCATGCGCATCGGGCAACGGGTCCGTTCCAGGGGGTAGCGCAGAGTGCCCGCAGCGCAGTGCAGGCCGGGTCAAGGCCGCCGCTGCAGTCAGTATGATGGGGGCATTCAGGCCCTGGAGAGGAGCCCCAGCAATGAACGCGTTGCGCCTGCTGCTGCAGCTCAAGGTGGCATTGACGGTGCTCGCCTGGTGCCTGCCGCTGCTGTTGTTGCCCGCCTCGGCGCTAAGCTGGCTCGGCTTTCCGGTAGTGCCGATGATCTTTCTGCGACTGCTGGCGATGGCTTATCTGGCGTTGGTAGTGGGTTATCTGCTCGGGCTCTTGCAGCTGCGTCGAGGAAGCTATCCGTGGGCCACGGTGTGGGTGGGGATCGTCAGCAACGGCGGTGCCGGCGTGCTGCTGACGATCGCCTGGATCTCTTCTGCCTGGGCCACCTGGGGCAGCTTCGCCCAGCTGTTCATGGGCCTTTCGGCTCTTGGGGCCAGCCTGATTGCGATCGGGCTAACGCTGTCGGCGCTGGTTCAATGGCTGGCACAGCGCGCTGCAACCGACTAGCTCGCTGATCGGCTTTGCCGAACGATTGTCCGCAAGGCGGATCATCGTTCATTCAGTCCGCAACTGACCGGCAAAGATGCTGAACAGCTGATTGGGAAAGCCGTCGGCATCGATCCGCCCGTCAAAGCGGCCGTGGGTCAGCCGCAGTTCGCCGTCAAAGGGCTTGAGCGCGAAGATCTGCTTGAGCGTCTGTCCATTGCCATCGGTGAGCAGCACCCGGTTGGCGATCACCATCTCGCCGTCCAGCTCTGCCAGGATCTTGTCCACTCGCTGTAGACCGAAGGCGTAGCGCTGCACCTCGACTGGGCCACGGCAGCCACTCTGCCGGTAGTGGTCAATCTCGAAGCTCAGTTGTTGACCATCGAAATGGAACACTTCCTGGCCGTGGGATTCGTTGGGCCCGAGGTCCACGCAGGGCTCGAACAGCCAGTCGCCGCGGACGTTGAGCCAGCGGCTGTCGGTGCTGACGAAGGTGCTGTGGGCCTGTTCCAGTGAATCCGCGCAATCCAGGTCGGGGGTCAGGCGGGAAAGCGGAATACTGCCGTTGTGGCCGCTGACGGTGAACTGATAGTCGAGCTGGGCAGCGTGGCAGCTGAGAAAGCGTAGCTGCGCCTGTCCCCAGACATCGAGGTCCGCTGCGCCTGGCTGATCAAAGCGGCCGTTGGTGGATCGGTAGACGGTCATCGTCGCGCGGTCGCCGCTGATCTCGCCCCACAGCGTGTACCACTCGCGGGCGCTGCCGCTGTCGTCGAAGGTGTACCAACCTCCCCAGAGTAGATTCATCGAAGGCACCGTCTCCAGGAACATGCCCTGTCCCGGACTGGCCGGGTTGTACCAGCTGCCGTCCAGTCCGTGATTGATCAGCACGCCCTGGGCGTTGCTGCTGCTGGCGATCAATCCCAGACAAAGCGCCAGCAGCAGCTTATGGAACCAATTGCGGGCCGCTGCGCGGCGTCGACTGAGTGGAAAAGGCATTGAAGGCTTCCTTGCGGTTAGGATGACTGCCGCAAGCATTAGCGAGGACCGGTGGATCGCGATGAAGTGCGCCTGAATTTTTATGAAGCAAAAATGACTTCGGACAAATGGTAATGAAAACAGTCGTTTATGGGGTTGACGCGAGCACCCGCTGGGAATGACCGAAGCGGCCCCAAACCAGGGTCCCTGGCTGGTCGGAGACCTTCGGGTGGATCCTGCATCGGCGCGGGTGGAGCGCGACGGGGTAGAAATTGAGCTTCCAGAGCTTTCCTTCCGGCTGCTTCTGGCCTTGATCCGAGCCGCCCCGGCCCGAGTCAGCAAGGATCAGCTGATCACTTCCGTCTGGCGCGGTGGTGCGGTGAGCGACGAAACACTGACCCAAAGGGTGCGCTTGCTGCGTCAGTCGCTCGGCGACAGCAGCCATGCACCGCGCTATATCCGGTCGGTGCGCAATTTCGGGTACCGGCTGATCGCGCCGGTCAGCTCGATCGAGCCAGAAGCTCAGCCGCGCAGGATTGGCGCCTCCCCCAAGCGCATCGCGCGTCTGGGTTGGCTGGCCGCAGCAATCGTCGGGTTGATTGCACTGATCGCGTGGATGTTGCCCGGCAAACTGGAACAACGGTCTGAACCGATATCGAGGCCGGGCCTTGCGGTGCTGCCGCTGGCGAACCTCAGTGCCGGCGACGACCAGGATTACCTGGTGGACGGGATTCACGACGAGCTGATCAGCCGGCTTTCGCAGATCAACGGTCTCTCGGTGGTGTCCAGAACTTCGGTGCTCCCCTACCGCAACCGTCAGCTCGGCGTTCCCCAGATCGCCGAGCAGCTTGGCGTCAGTCACGTGCTTGAAGGCAGCATCCAGGTCGACAAGGACCGCCTCAGAATTCAGCTGCAGCTGGTCGACGGGCGCGCCGACCGTCTGATGTGGAGTGAGCAATACGAGCGTCGACTGAGCATGGAAAACCTGTTTGAAGTGCAGTCGACAATCGGCGAAAAGGTCGCCCAGGCGCTGCAGTTGGAGCTGACATCCAGCGATCGCGCACGCCTGGTCCGGTTGCCGACGGCCGATCTGGCGACCTATGACCAGTATCTGCTGGGTCGTCATCATGTCTTCCAGCTGACCGAGCACGACCTGGGGATGTCAGTCGAGTTACTCGAGCCAGTGGTGGCAGCAGATCCGGAATTTGCCGAGGCCTGGGCTGCGCTGGGCTGGGCCTACGCCTTCCAGGCTTCCGGGTACACCAATGCGATTCCGGCGCGGACCTATCCCAAGGCTCTGGCCGCTGCCCAGCAGGCGCTGCGTTTGGCCCCGGCGTTGGCTGATGCGCACTCGCTGCATGCCGACGTCCTCAGCTGGTTCGTCTGGGACTGGGCTGGCGCGGAGGCCGAGTATCAGGCGACGCAACGGCTGAATGCGGACAACGTGGCCGGCTATGCGCTGTTTCAGTCCGCGATGCTGCGTCACGAGCAGGCGCTGAGTCTGATCAATCGGCTGCTTTCCCGTTACCCGCAGGATGGCTACTTCCGAATCAACGCCGCCTGGCGCTATCTCAATGCGCGCCGTTACGACGAAGCGCTCACCCAGGCGGGGCTGTCGCGCGGACATGCCGATGCCGACTCGGTGATCGGCTGGGCGCGGCTGGGGCTAGGCGACAGCAGTACCGCGGTCGAGGTCTTCGAGCGCGCAATGGCCAATCGTCCGAACAGTCCCACTGCGCGGTCGGATCTGGCGGTTGCACTGCTGCGGGATGGCCAGCTGGAACGGGGTAGACGGGAGTTGGAGGAATTGCTGGCGGCGGCGCAAACACGATATGTGCCAGCGACTGCGGTCGCGGCCATCTACTTCTCGCTGGGGCAAGCCGATCGCGGTTTTGAATGGCTGCAGCGCGCGCTGGCCGAGCGCGACCGGGGCATGTTGTTCCTGCAGGTGGATCACGCCTACGACGGCTTTCGTGAGGATCCGCGCTATCGGCGCCTGGTTGCCCAGCTCAACTTCCCGTCGCCGGATGCAGTGCAGTAGAACGGCTTGCGCGAGCCGCTTCGGCCTCACTCCGTCTGTGGGTGGTTTTGCGAGATCCGTACTGCCCGGGTTTATTGAACTCTTGTAAACTGTTGCTGACGTCGCATGCGAGGGTGATGCCATGAGCCGAATCTGGATAGTGCTTGCGTTGTTGATCGGCACCAGCGCGAACGCGCAGCTGGCATACCAGCCGATCAGCGTTTACCCGGCCAATCTGAATCCCGATGCGCCTTTTCTGATTCTGGTGGAAGACAGCTGGATCGATGGCTGTGGCGGCAGCGTCGCGCTGCGGGTTTCCCCCGGGATCATTGAGGTGGAGGCGACCCTGGCATCACCAATACTGGGGCGGGTCTGTACCGCGGTTCTGGTGCCCTTCAAGCGACTGATCAACCCGCGTGATCTGGTCGGCGAGGACTTCGAGTTTGCCGACAGCGTTAGCGTCAATTATCTGGTCAACAACGGCAACGGACCGGAACTGCGCTACACCCGGCAGATCTCCTTTGGCGCCGGGACCAACCCGGCCACCCGCGCCCAGGCGGGCGGCTGGGTAACGCCAGAACTGGCCAGTTCCGGCCTGTTCATCGATCAACAGGGAGAGATTCTGTCGGCGGCCCTTTTCGACTACGGCGACGACAATCTGGGCAACTGGTACTACGCGGCAGGGCCGGTCAACGGTAATGTCTTTGTGGGCGACATGAGCGCCTTTGGCCTGATCCAGTGCATTACTCAGCCCTGCGAGCGCGCGGCGCCGGTTTCCAATGGACGGATCAATATCCTGCTGCGCGGGGCCAATGAGGCTATCGTCGAGTTTTCTCAGATCGAGTTTCCCGGGTCGGTCCTGCAATCGGGCGAGGACGCGGTGGTTTACCATCGACTGGATTTCACTCGCAGCCCGGGACTGCCCAGCGACCCGCTGGATGGCGACCTCGCTCTGCCGGACCTGGTCGGATCGTGGGTAGGCGGGATGGCGAGTGCGGATCTGGGAGTTGATGATTTTCGTACGCTGCGGGTGAGCTACGCCGGCTTTGACAACTCGCACGGTGTCGCCGGCCATCGCTTCGACGTCTTCAACGGCAACGCGACCGCCGGCGATCCCTCCTTCCAGATCTACTGCGCCGATCTTCGCCCGGTCGATGGCAACGTCGGCTGCAGCCTGCAAGGCTATCGCTTTGGATCGGACCAGGGCAGCGAATGTACCGCGGAGTTCCGCTTTGCCGATGTCGGCGAGGAGCGGCTGCGGGCCAGCGCCGTTTGCGGCGGCAGTGCGCTGGAATTCGAACTCTACCGTCGATAGGGCAGGCGCCGCACCATTCGCGCGATCACCCGGGCGGACTAGGGTAGCGCGACGCCTGCGGTAGCCCGCGCCGGTGGGCTTAGGGTCGCCGGCGGCAGCAGTTCATCCTGACAATGGCCGGTGATGCGGGTCAGCGCCAGTTCGCCGCTACGCCCCGCCAGATCAAACTGCAGGCTGCCCTGATTGCAGCTGGAAAAGACCAGCTGCGCGCTGCCGACAGGGCTGACATCGATTGGATCGGGGCGCATGAATCGCCCGCCCGAGGTTTGATAGACCACCAACTCGGCGTGGTCTTCGACGATTGGTCCCTGGGCCAGATACCAGCGGTGATTGCCCTCGTCGTCGTAGGTGTACCAGTACAACAGTGCCTCCCCGGTTGCCTCCAGGATTTCGATATTCACCCCCTGGCCATTGAATTCGGGCTGAAACCAGCTGCCGTTGAAGCGCGCGTCCATGCGCATGTCGAACTGATCCAGGATCAGATTGCGCAGCGCGAAACCGATCCCATCTCCGCTGTAGTCATAGTCATCGGCGGTGCTGACGATGGTCAGATCCAGTTCCGGAACGATCAGGATGTACTGCCGTCCCCAGCCGTTGGCGTAAGCGGCCATGAAGGTGCGACCGCGCTGATCGGTCAGCGGCGTCAGCCACCATTGGTATCCGTAGCCAGTGCCCGGCGTGGTGAAGACCTCACTGCTGTTTTCGGCGTTGCTGTAGGGGATCCAGGCAGCCTTGATCCAGTCACGGTCGATGATCCGCCGGCCATTGTGGACACCGCCATTGCGGTAGAGCTCGCCGAGTTTGAGCATGTCCGCTGCGGTCATCCACCAGGCCCAGCCCAGCGGCGCGTCGCCAAAGGGAAACTGGGTCAGTCCGGTGCCCATTCCCTGGGCGGAATAGCCTTCGTAGTGAACCCGGGTGATTCCCAGCGGCAGAAACAGGAATTCCCGCGCAAAATTCTGCGGGGTCTGTCCGGTTCGCGAGCGGATGACCGCGCTCATCAACGTCGATACGCCGGTGCTGTAGGCAAAGGTGGTTCCGGGGATGGTGGCTCGGGGCCGGCTGAGCACGTAGTAGTACCAGTCGGAGGATCGAATCATCGCGCCCACCGGATTGCTGGGATCGCGATAGTCGGTGCTCCACTCATCCCAGGCGATGCCGTGACGCTGCTGCAGCAGGTGCGCAATCGAAAGATCACGGTTCTGTCTGATCCGGGTATCGCCATTCCAGTCGTATCGCGGGATGACGGTCGCCACGGATTCGTCTAGCAAAAGCAGTCCCTGGCGATTGAGGATTCCGAGCAGCGTGGCGCCGATGCTCTTGGTCACCGAGTTGAGCAGATGCAGGCTTTGCGCGTTGCTCCCGCGGTAGTAGCGCTCGAACACCACCTCGCCATCGCGGGCGATGATCATCGACTTGATGCTGCCCAACTCGCCACTGCGGATGCGGCTGTCGAGTTCGGAGAAATCGGTCGATTGCGCCGCGCCAGTGTGCGGGCAGAGCACCACAAAAAGCGCTACCAGGCCAATTCGCCAGCAGGTCCAATTCACGATCTTCTCCCGGAGGTGGGGCAGGGGCGTTCGCGGCCCAGCCTGCTCGGTTCGACCGTCGATGAAAAGTCTGGGTGGGACCAAATGCCGTTCTGCCGGGAGCAAATCCCCAACGCGCAATCGGTGATCGAGTTGCGGCGACGTTGCAGAGTGGAAACTCGCGCGACCACGTTGGTCGCGCGAGTCTGCGAGTCAACCGCAGCAACTGGCCTTGTTGCTCGGTGTACGGGTGCCGCAGGCACAAGGATCAGTCCCGGTGCAGCAGCTGTCGTTTGCCGGATGTGCGAGGCCCTCATCACCGAACTGGGTGATGCATACGCCGGTCTCCGGCAACTTCAGCTCCACTCGGCGCGCAGCTTCCCAGTCGCCGTCGATGGCGGCCACCACCGAGCGGACCTGCTCATAGCCGGTAGCCAGCAGGAAGGTTGGAGCCCGGCCGTAGCTCTTCATGCCGACAATGTAGAAGTCCTTCTCTGGATGCTTCAGCTCCTCAGCGCCATGCGGGCGAACGCTTCCGCAGCTGTGCAGATTGGGATCTATCAGCGGCGCCAGCGCCGGGGTGCTCTGGGTCGAGGGGTCCAGCGCGATCCGAAGTTCAGCCAGCGGTGCGAGCTGCGGACGGTATCCGGTACAGCCGATGATCTGGTCGACCAGGACCGATTGCGCGTTGCCGCCATCCACCGCCAGCGCGCCATCCACAGGGCGGATTCGCTGCAGCCTGAAGCCGGCATGATGCTTCACGATTCCGGCATTCAGCAGAGCGCCGATTCGGATCCCGAGCTTGCCGCGCTCGATCAGCTGATCATGCTCACCGCCGCCCAGTACGCGCCTGAGGTCCTTGCGACGGGTAGCCCAGTGCACTTCGGTAGCGGGGTGAGTACGGCTGATTTCGGCCAGGTCGTTGAGCACATTGAAGGCCGAATGCCCGCTACCCACTACCAGCACCCGCTGACCAACGTAACGATCACGGTCCGCGCCCAATACGTCGGGAATGCCGTAGTGGATCCGCTCTGCGGCCGCGGCTTCGCCTAGCGCAGCAATCCCCGAGGCGCCCAGCGGATTGGGCTGCTCGATGGTGCCTGAGGCGTCGATCACTGCGCGGGCGAGCAGTTCGTGCTCACCATCCTGGTCGAGGTATCGCACCAGAAAGGGTTGCTGCTCTCGTGCAGCGTCGCTCATCAAGTCGCGTCCGGCACGGGTGACCGCCGTGACCTTGGCACCGCAGCGCAAGGTGGCGGCGATCTGTGGCGTGGCTGCCAGCGGACGCAGGTAGCCTTCGATCAGTTCGGCGCCGGTCGGAAAGCCGTCCGCTGGCGGCGCGATCCACCCGCTGTCGGACAATAGCCGGGCCGCGACGCTGTCGATGCTGTAGTGCCAGGGCGAGAACATCCGTACGCCCGACCATCGCGTGATTCCGCTGCCGGCGCAGGCTCCGGCTTCCAGTATCAGGGGCTGGATGCGGCGATCAATCAGATGGGCGGCCGCAGCCAGGCCGACCGGTCCAGCGCCGATGATGATCACGGGTAGATGCTTGTTCATGGCTCAGACCTCCGATTGCACAGGTTGGTTTTGCGGGATCAGACGCTCGACAATGACGACGTCCAGCCAGCGTCCGTCGAGTCGGGCGTGGCGCTGGTACTCGCCGACTTCGCGGAAACCGCAGGCGCTGCAGAGTCGTCTGCTGGGTTGGTTGAAAGTGAATATTCGCGAGAGCAGCTTCCAGTAGCCGCGATCGGCGGCGCTCTGCAGCAGCGCATGGAGCAATGGGGCTCCTACCCCCTGGCCGCGGGCGCTGCGCTCGACGTAGATCGAAAACTCGCCAACTCCGGCATAGCAGTCGCGCTCCCGGTAGGCGCTGACATTGGCCCAGGCCTGTACCTTTTGATCGGCATCGACGGAGACCAGTAGTGGATATCGGTCGATTCGCGCTAGCCAGGGCCCGATATCTGACGGCAATCGCGGCTGGGTTTCGAAGGTGGCCAGTCGATCTTCGATCCCCTGGTTGTAGATACGGGCAATCGCGGGAAGATCGGCTTGCTGGGCGGGGCGAATGTTCATCGGGTACTCGCTATTTAGGTGTTAGTAACAACTAATTGGGCATGGAAGCACATGGCTGCTGACGGGGCCTTCAGTCGGAGATGCAGCAGTTCGAGCGGCTGCAGTCCTCAGTGGTCCCGAAGCGCTGCTTTGCGGCTAGTGTCAGTTCGGTGATCAGGCGGGTTGCGCCCTGGCGGATGGCCGGATCCAGGTTTATCAGGATCGCTGCCTGCTGCGTGATCAGATCGGCATTGATCTGTTGATAAAGCGCGTTTCCAGCCGCGGTCACGCTCAGTTGCCGCGCACGGGCGTCGTCCGGATCGGCTTGGCGTTTAACATAGGACTTGCGGACCAGCGCATCGACCACCCGGGTGGTGGTGCTCTTGTCCAGACGCAGGGCATCGGCCAGGGCCTGGCTGCGCAGGGGGCCGGATTCGACCAGCAGTTCCAGCGCATGACACTGGGTAATCGAGATGTCATGACAGCAGATGCGGTCGCGGTCCCGATACTGGTAGATCCGTAACAGCTGTGAGAGTGCCTGATGGAAGGCCTCGGCGTCTTGCTGCAGTTGCGTGTTGTCGCTCATCGATTCGTCACAACAGTTGTTAGTAGCAACTATATTTCCGATCTCGGGATGGAGTCAAGCGACCAATGCGCAAGCACCGGTCGCCAGCGGTTGCTAGGCTTGAAGTCGATTCGATGAGAGCGACCAAAGAGCGATGAGCAAAGGCCTGTATCTGTGGCTATGGATCATGCTGACCCCGGCCATTGGGCAAGCGGGCGTTGATATGAGCAAGCTCCAGGGTCTGGGAGAGATCAGCTATCACCAGCTTCCCGCGAACGACCCGCAGCAGCCGCCGTATCACATCTACGTGCGCCTTCCGGTCGAGGCCAAAGCGGACCCGGCCCGGCGCCTGCCCACGGTGTATCTGCTCGATGGCGGCGCCAACTTTGCCGCACTCGCGGGCTACTACCATTATCTGCGCCTGGGTGAGGAAGTGCCGCCCCTGATCCTGGTGGGCATCTCCTACGGCACTGACGATTGGCGCAAGGGAAACCGGCGCAGTCATGACTACACCCTGCCCAGCGCTGAGCGGGAGCACTGGGGAGGTGCGGAAGCTTTCGATCAATGGCTGCAGCAGCGACTGATTCCACTGGTGGAATCCACCTATCCGTCTGATCCGGATCGCCGGGTGTTGTTTGGACAGTCTCTGGGTGGTCAATTCGTCCTGCACGAAGCGATGTTCCGCCCTTGGCGGTTTTGGGGGCATATCGCCAGCAATGCAGCGCTGCATGGCAATCTCGAGCGCTTCCTCGCCGATGCGGACCGGAATCCCGACTCGCTGCCGCTGCTCTTTGTCTCCGGCGGCAGCGAAGACACTGAACGCTTTGCTGAACCGCGAGCGCGTTGGGTCGCGCGCTGGCGTGAGCACCCTGATCCACCGTTCAGACTGAAGGTGGTGGAACTGTCCGGCGAGACCCATTTTTCCGCGTTGACCACAGCATTCCGGCAGGGCTTGCGCTGGCTGTTTCCAGCGGCGGCGCCGGTCCCCTAGCCCGCATTATTCATGAACCTT
>JAGRJL010000209.1 GCA_020442775.1 Lysobacterales bacterium
GGCAGCCGTCGGAGATCATCTGGATGTTGCCGTGGTAGAGCACCAGCAGGCGCACGCTTTGCTCGGCGGACAACAGCTGCGCCGGATCCAGCGCGGTTGCATCGGCTGCCCCGACCGCCCCAGCCAGCGCGCTGTAGTCGGTCTCGGAGATCTCGACAAATCCGGTGGAGAAGGCCAGCAGCGCCTCGCTGGTGAGCGCGCCGTCGGCAGGGTCGGAATCCATTGGAATCCACAGGGCCTTGATCGAGGTATCCGGCTTTGCCGGCGGTGCCGACGCACAGCCGACCAGCCCGCCAATCAGCAGCAACGCGGTCCAGTGCAACGCATTCCGAATTCCCTGGGCAACCATCGCCAACCCTCCCCGTGCACCGACGTTGCCTCGCCCGCCGAGGCGGCTATCTCCCCAGTGCCGATCTTACGCCTGTCGGCGCCTGCCGTCGGCATTTGCTTCGCGGACGGGTGCGCGCCAGACTCTGGCTCAACCCGGTCAGTATCGAGATCTGCTGGTGGCAGAGCGACCTGCAGCACCGCCCAATGCGCTGGATTCCTGTATGCAGTCGCTGCACGACTGGGCCGTGCGCGAACTGCAGGCAGACGGCTGCCAGATCTGGGCCATCGATGATCTGGGCTTCCATCCGCGCGCGCTTGCCGGTCGCGAGATCAACGATGACGACCGCCAGCTGGTGCGGCAATGCTGTATCGAGCATCGCGCGGTCGCCGATGGGGGGCGAGTGGTGCTACCGCTGGAGCTGGATGATCGCAGGGGCGGCGCCTGCCTGTTTTCGCTGCCTGACGCAGACGCCGCTGATGTGTTGGAGCGCTGTCGTGCGGCGCTGCAGCCGCGACTGGCGGAGCTGGACAAGCAACTCCAGCTACAGCGACTGGCGGGATTGTCCGGATCGGCGCGCGACAGCGACCAGTTGCGCAGCATGCTCACGTTGGCGCACTCACTGGAACAGTGCGCCGACAAGCGCGAGGTGTTGCGGCAGGTCCACGAGCTGCTGCTCGGCCTGACCGGCGCGCAGAACTTCTTTGTGGTGGTGCTGGACCCCGCCAAACAGCTTCTGGAATTCGAATACTTCGCCGACCAATACGACCAGGACGAAAGCCCGATCCCCTTTCGTGAGGGCGGGCTGGACGGTTCGCTGGCGGCCTACGTGGTGGGCGCCAGACGGACGGTTCGCGGCTCCAGTCAGGATCTGCTGTCGCAGGCCGGCCACGGCGACCGCCTCGACGACGCGCATTACGGTCCGCGCGCGCACGACTGGCTGGGCGTGCCGATGAATGTTGCCAGCGAGGTCTTCGGCGCGATGGTGATTCAGAGCTACGACCCGGACTTCCGCTTCGACGACCGTGCACCCAGCGTGCTGGCGATGCTGGCCGAGGCCACCGGCGCGGCGCTGCACCGGCGGCGCATCCGCGAGCAGCTGGAACGTACGGTGCGCGAGCGAACCGCTCAGCTGGAGCAGGCCAAGCAGGCTGCCGAGCAGGCGCTGGTCGAGCTGCGTGAAGCGCAGCGCCATCTGGTGGAGTCGGAGAAGATGGCCTCGCTGGGCCTGCTGGTCGCCGGCGTGGCCCACGAGGCCAACACCCCGCTGGGCATCGCGGTGACCGCCAACAGCCACCTGCAGGCGCAGCTGGAGCAGCTCAAGCGGGCGGTTGCCGAGGGCCGGATCGACGCTGCCTCGCTGCGCGGCACGCTGGAGATCGCCGAGCAATCGGCGCAGATGATCGGCAACAATCTCGATCGCGCCGCGCGTCTGGTGCAGAACTTCAAGCAGGTGTCGGTGGACCGCAGCTCGGACGGACGGCGGCGCTTCGTGCTGGCCCACTTCCTCGATGAGCTGATCGGCAGCATGGCCAGCCTGTGGCGGGAGCGTCCGCTGCAGGTCAGCGTCGAGTGCGACCCGGAGCTGAAGCTGGACAGCTTTCCCGGTGCGCTCGGCCAGGCGCTGAGCAATCTGATCCAGAACGCATTGGTCCACGCTTTCGCCGAAGATGACCCTGGCGAGCTGCGGATTGTCGGCCGTGCGCGCAACGCCGAGGCGATTCAGATCGACGTGCGCGACAACGGCAGCGGCATCGAGCCGCGCCACCTGGACAAGATTTTCGACCCCTTCTACACCACCCGCCGCCATCGCGGTGGGACCGGACTGGGTCTGCACATCGCCTACAACCTGATCACCCACAAGCTGGGCGGCAGCATCCGGGTCGACAGCACGCCCGGTCTGGGCAGCCACTTCTGCCTGCGCATTCCCCTGAGCGCACCCGCCGTGCCGAGCGCCGTCGCACCGGGCAAATGAAGCTCGTCAGCGCCGCTGCAGAAAAATGCTAACCAAGCTTGCCCAATGGCGTCCTTGGGTAGGTAGCACAGCAGCGAAGCCCGAACGGCAAGGGAACCCAGGGTCAGTGCAGATTGACGACGACATACTGGTCAGCGAGACCCTGGCCGGCTCCCAGCTCGCTTTCGGGGTGCTGGTCAGCCGCTACGAGCGGCTGGTTTACCAGATCAGCCACCGTCATTCCGGCTGCGCCGAAACGGCGATGGATCTGTGCCAGAACGTGTTTTTGAAGATATTTCAGCGCCTGTCCAGCTATCAGGGGCCCGATCGCTTCAAGGCCTGGCTGCTGCGGCTGACCCACAACGAGTGCCTGGACTGGCTGCGCCGCCAGCGCCACTACGAGCGACATCAGGATCTGGGTGAGCTGGAGCTGCCCGATCCCGCAGCAGCGCCCGATGCGCAGCTGAGTGAGGTACAGCATCAGCAACTATTGCAGGTGGAACTGGCCAAGCTTAGCGAGAAGCACCGGCTGGCGATCAACCTGCGCTATTTCGAACAGCTGCCCTTGAGCGAGATCGCCCAGGTGCTCGAGTGCAGCGAAGGGACGGTCAAGAGCATCCTGTTCCGCGCCCTGAGCAAGCTGCGCGGCCGGGTCGCCTTCCAACGGATAGAAGCCTATGTCTGAGTGCGATCGGATACAGCCGCTGATCGAGGACCTGCTGGCCGACCAGCTGGCCGCCGCCGATCGCGTGCGCCTGGACCAGCATCTGGCCGCCTGCAGCGAATGCCGTGCGCTGGTCGAGCTGCATCAACAGCTGGATCAGCTGGGCGACCCGGCGGCGCTGCCCTCGCAGGCGGCGTTCCGTCGCATGCGCTCGTCGGTGCTGGCCATGACCGTAGCCCAGCCGCGGCCGCAGCCGGCGCGTGCGGCCGGTCGCTGGTCGGTATCCGCAGTTGCCCTGGCCACCGCCGCGACACTGATGATCGGCATCTTCGTCGGCCGGAGCACGGTATCACCGGCGCTTGACGAGGAGCTGCTGCTCGACAGCGTGATGCAGCAGGCCAGCGCCAGCCGCGAGCTCGGTGATCTGTGGTCGCAGCCGCTGAGCTATGCCAACGTGTCTACCGGCGTGGTCCGCAACGGTCGAATCCATCTGGACTTCGACGTCTGCAGTCGGGTCGATGTGACCACCCCGTTGAATTCGCCGCTCGCCTCGGAACTGCTCAGCCAGGCGGTGCTGGAGTCCGCTTCAGTGGGCGAACGTCTGCGCGCGATCGAGCTCGCCGCTGCGGGCAACGATCCGCGCCTGATCGAGGCGTTGGCGATCACCCTGGAGCACGACCCGGATGTCGCGGTGCGAATCGAGGCGCTGAATGCGCTGAGCAAGCAGTCCGGGCAGCCGCAGGTGCAGCGCACCCTGCTCAATGTGCTGCGCGACGACCGCTCAGTGCAGATCCGGCTAATGGCGCTGGACCAACTGGCCGCGCAAAAGGTCGCTTTCGATCAACTGCAGCAGATGATCGTGCAGGGTGACCAGGAATCCAATCCTGCGGTCCTGCAGCGCGCGCTGCAGCTGGACAACGGTGAGAAGCCGGCCGACTGGCTGTAGCTTTTGCGCGCCACCGGCGGCCGACAGTCTCCTGCCCAGCGCTCGAATTGGCGATCGGTCCCCGATGCCGGTCAGCAGACCACTAGAAGTCCTCGGGGCCTTCGCGCGATCGCCATGCTTGCGCCAGAGAAACAAGGCGTCGTGAAAATCAACTGCTAACCGATTGTGCGAGGCGACGTCTTGATGATCAGACACCCGCTGCTGCGACCAACAGCGCTTCGCCGGCAAAGGGACCGGTCATTCACCAACACCAGGAGTTTCCCCATGCGGACTTTCGCACTTCGAAGCAGCG
Source organism: Lysobacterales bacterium (assembly GCA_020442775.1). Lineage (GTDB taxonomy): Bacteria > Pseudomonadota > Gammaproteobacteria > Xanthomonadales > SZUA-5 > SZUA-5. The sequence continues at coordinate 4,185 of JAGRJL010000209.1, forward strand.
GCGTCGCTGCGCTGTTTTTCTTCGCCTTTGGCATCGCCCATGCCGAGCAAAGAACCGAGAACTATCCCTTCAACAGCGGTCAGCGGCTGGAAGTGGATCTCAAGAGCGGCGGCAGCGTTTCGGTGCAGGGCTGGGACCAGTCCAGCGTCGAACTGACCGTCAGCGATCGCCGCCGCGACCTCGGTGACTACCGCTTCGAGGTCACCCCGACCGATCAGGGCTTGCGCATCGCCGCCCAGCTGAAGGATCGCGACGGCGGCTCCAACCTGCGTCTGGAGCTGAAGGTGCCGCGCAGCCTGAGCCTGGATCTGAACAGCGCCGGCGGCAATCTGGAGCTGAGCGACCTGATCGGCCGCTTCACCGGGCGCACCGGCGGCGGCGCGATGACCCTGCGCCAGCTCAGCGGCGAAGTGGAGCTGCGCACCGGCGGTGGTCGCATCGAGGTGACCGATTCCACCCTGGACGGCAAGGTCGGCACCGGCGGCGGCAAGGTTCTGATCAGCAACGTGGTGGGCAATCTGCAGGGACGCTCCGGCGGCGGCAACGTGGTCTACAAGAACGTGCGCAGCGCCAGCGGCGATCTGCGCTCACAGCGGGGTCTGGCCGGTCCTCAGGCAGACTCCGACACGGTGCTGATCAAGTCGCAGGGCGGGCGCATCGACGTCGACAGCGCGCCCGCCGGCGCGCGCGTGGAGACCGCGGGCGGCAAGGTCAGGGTGATCAACGCCGAGCGCTTCATCGCCGCCCGTACCGGCGGCGGCAGCATGGAGCTGAGCATCGGCGAAGGCTGGGTAGAGGCCGAAACCGGCGCCGGCGACATCGACCTCACCGTATTGCGCGACATCGCTGGCAAGGGCGATATCGATCTGAGCACCGGACATGGCGACGTCACCGTCACCCTGCCGGCGGATTTCTCGATGGACGTCGACATCGACCTCGGGGTCACCAAGTCCGCCGGCAGCGATCCCAGCATCCGCAGTGATTTTCCGCTGCAGGTTGATGAGTCCAAGGACTGGGATTACTCGATGGGCAGCCCGCGTCGCCATATCCGCGCCAGCGGCAAGCCGGGCGGCGGGCTGCACCGGCTGAAGATCCGCGCGACTAACGGCAACATCATTCTGCGGCGCGCGCAGAGCTAGGCTCCCGCGCGTCTGTTTCCCGACCTGGCTACCGGAAGCCTGTCCAATCGGACAGGCTTTCGGCATTTTCTGGCCTACGGGCTCTCGTAGCCGTCGATCAGCAGTTCTTCGGGCACCACCGGATCGCTATCGGTGGCCTGATTGTTGGCGCTGACCGGATCGCTATCGTTGGCCGAGACCGAAACGCTGGCGGTGTTGACCACGGTAGCGCCGATATTGCTGGTCACCGTCGCGGTCAGGGTGTAGTTCAGGCTCTCGCCCACGCCCAGGTCCACGCTCTGATTGATCGCGCCGCTGCCGCTGGCCACCGGGCAAATCGCCGGTGGGGTGGCACTGCAGACCCAGCTGACGTTGCCCAGGGTCGCCGGCGGATTGTCGACCAGGGTCGCCCCGGCAATCGAATCCGGGCCCAGATTGGTCAGCACGATGTGATAGAACAATTGGGCACCTTCAGGCGCGTTGTTGCGACCGTTGCTCTTGGTGACCGCCAGATCCGCAGTCGCCCCCACGCTGTGGGTGATCGGCGTCGCGCTGCTGGACTGGAAGTTGCCATCACCGGCGTAGGCGGCGCTTATGGTCTTCATCCCTGCGGCGGTGAAGCTCAGATCGCACTGGCTTGCCGGCAGCGTGATCACGCAGCCGGCGGTGTCCGTACCGGAAACGCTGATGATGCCGGTCGGCGAACCCGCGCCGGGCGCGCTGACTGCCAACACGGCGCTGATGGTGACCGTCTGACCGACCGCGCTGGGGTCCGGGCTGTCGCTGATCGACAGCGTGGTCGCCGCCGGATTCACCGTGTGGCTCTGGCTGTCGACCGAACCGGCGAAGTTGGCGCTGCCGCCATAGCTTGCGGTCAGCGTCCGCGCACCGGCGCTGGTCAGGGTCAACACGCAGCCCCCTGCCGCCACCGTCCCGGTGCAGCTCTCGGTGCCACCGCTGACGCTGACCACCACCGATCCGCTCGGGGTGCCGCCGGCAGAAGTGACCGTGTAGCTGACTGCCACCGCCTGACCGACCACCGACGGATCGGGGTTGTTAGCGGTGATCGTAGTCACCGTTGGCGCCGCGTTGACCTGATGGGCTTCGCTGTCCGCCGAGCCGGCGAAATTGCTGTCGCCCGCGTAGGTCGCGGTCAGGATACGTGCGCCTGAACTGTTCAGGGTGATTTCGCAGCTACCGGCGGCCACCGTGCCGGTGCAGTTCTCGGCGCCACCGCTGACGGTAACCGTCACCGTTCCGGTGGGCGTACCTGCGGCGGAGCTGACGCTGTACTCCACCGTCACCGCCTGGCCCACAACCGAGGGTTCGGGATTGTCGGCGGTGATCGTGGTCGTGCTCGTCGCCGGATCGACCTGATGCAGCTCGGTGTCGGAGGAGCCGGCAAAGTCGACATCGCCCGCGTAGGTCGCAGTCAGCGTGCGCGAACCGGCACTGTTCAGGGTGATCGTGCAGCTGCCCGCGGCGACCGTTCCGGTGCAGCTCTCGCTGCCGCCGCTGACGGTCACCGTCACGTTGCCGCTCGGGCTGCCACCCGCCGAGGTCACGCTGTAGTTCACCGTGACTGCCTGACCCACGGCCGATGGGTCGGGGTCGTCGGCGGTGATGCTGGTGGCGGTCGCCGCCGGGTTGACCGTATGACCGGCGGTTCCCGCCGAGCCATTGAAGTTGCTGTTGCCGGCGTAGGTCGCGGTCAGGGTGCGAGCCCCGGCGCTGGTAAAAGTGATGCTGCAGCTGCCTGCCGCCACCGTGCCGGTGCAGCTTTCGCTGCCGCCGCTGACGGTCACCGTCACGTTGCCGCTGGGGCTGCCAGAACCAGGTGCATTGGCCACCACACTGAAGCTCACCGCGACCGCCGCTCCGACGGTCGACGGGTCGGGCGCATGGGCGCTGATGGTCGTGGTGGTCGCCGCCGGGTTGACCGTGTGACTGGCGGTACCGGCCGAGCCGTTGAAGTTGCCGTCTCCCCCGTAGGTGGCGGTCAACGTGCGGGTGCCGACGCTGGTCAGGGCGATCGCGCAGCTGCCCGCCGCGACGGTGCCGGTGCAGCTTTCACCGCCGCCGCTGACCGTGACGGTGACCGTGCCGCTGGGACTCCCGGCTCCGGGCGCGGTCGCCAACACCGAGAAGCTCACCGCTACCGCCTGGCCGCTGACCGACGGGTTCGGGGTGTGGGCGGTAATGCTGGTGGTGGTCGCCGCCGGGTTCACGGTGTGACTGGCGCTGCCGGAGGAGCCGGCGAAGTTGGCATCGCCGGCATAGCTTGCGGTCAGGGTGCGAGTGCCAGCGCTGGTCAGGGTGATGGCGCAGCTGCCGGCCGCCACCGTGCCGGTGCAGCTCTCCGCGCCGCCGCTGACGGTGACCGTCACGTTGCCGCTGGGCGTGCCCGCGGCCGAGGTCACACTGTAGGTCACCGACACAGCCTGACCCACCACCGATGGGTCAGGATTGTGAGCGGTGATCGTGGTGGTACTCGCCGCCGGGTCTACCTGATGCAGCTCGGTGTCGGACGAACCGGCGAAATTGCCGTCGCCCGCGTAGGTCGCGGTCAGGGTACGTGCGCCTGAACTGTTCAGGGTGATGTCGCAGCTACCGGCGGCCACCGTCCCGGTGCAGCTCTCGGCGCCGCCGCTCACGGTCACCGTGACGTTGCCGCCCGGGCTGCCGCCAGCCGAGGTTACGCTGTAGCTCACTGTCACCGCCTGTCCAACGGCCGAAGGTTCCGGATTGTCGGCGGTAATCAGGGTGGTGGTGGCCGCCGGGTTGACGGTGTGGCTGGCGGTGCCGGAGGAGCCGGAGAAATTGGCATCGCCCGCATAGGTCGCAGTCAACGTTCGGGTCCCGGCGCTGGTCAGGGTAATGGCGCAGCTGCCGGCCGCCACCGTTCCGGTGCAGCTCTCCGCGCCGCCGCTGGCGGTCACCGTCACGTTGCCGGTCGGCGTGCCGGCGCCCGAAGTGACGCTGAAGAGCACCGACACCGCCTGGCCCACGACCGAGGGATCGGGATTGTGGCTGGTGATGCTTGTGGTGGTGCTGGCGCCGTTGACCTGATGGGTCTCAGCGGTGGCCGAACCGTTGAAGTTGGCATCACCCGCGTAGGTCGCGGTCAGGATTCGGGCACCTGCGCTGGTCAGGATGATGTCGCAGCTGCCGGCGGCCACCGTTCCCACGCAGGACTCAGCGCCGCCGCTGACGGTAACCGTGACGTTGCCGCTGGGACTGCCGGCCCCGGGCGCGCTGGCGACCACGTTATAGGTCACCGTGACGGTCTGTCCCACCACCGAAGGATCTGGATCGTCAGACAGAATGCTCGTGGTGGTGGCCGCGGGATTCACCGTGTGCGGCTCATCATCACTGGAGCCATTGAAGTTCGCATCGCCGGCGTAGCTCGCGGTCAGCGTGCGGCTGCCCGCGCTGGTCAGGGTGATGTTGCAGCTGCCCGCCGCCACGCTGGCGCTGCAGCTTTCGGCGCCGCCGCTGGCGGTGATCGTCACTGTGCCACTGGGCGTGCCGGCACCCGGCGCGGTGGCCACCACGCTGAAGTTCACCGCTACCGCCTGCCCCACGACTGAGGCATCGGGGATGTCGGCGGTAATGCTGGTGGTGGTGCCGGCCGGATTGACGGTATGCGGCTCGCTGCCCGCAGAACCGACGAAGTTGCTGTCACCGGCATAGGTCGCAGTCAGAGTGCGGCTACCGGCACTGGTCAGGGTGATATTGCAGCTGCCCGCAGCCACCGTCCCGGTGCAGCTTTCCGCACCACCGCTGACGGTCACCGTGACGTTGCCGCTGGGGGTGCCTGCGCCGGGCGCGGTGGGCGTGACGGCATAAACCACGGTGACTGCCTGACCGACCACCGAGGCGTCGGGGTTGTCGCTGCTGATGGCAGTGGTGGTGTCGGCCTGGTTGACCGTCTGCGCTTCGCTGTCGGTGCTTGCCGCGTAGGTGGCGTTGCCGGCGTAGTCAGCGTGCAGGGTGAGCGGACCCACCGGCAGCGCGCTGGTCATCAGCGTCGCCACGCCAGACCCATTCAGCGCCACTGGCGCGCCCAGCGCAACCGCGCCGTTGCGGAACTGAACATTGCCTGCCGGAGTACCGCTGCCGCTGGTGACGGTGGCGGTCAGCGTGACCGACTGGCCAAACACGGAGGGATCCGGTGCGGCGCCGAGCACAGTCGTGGTCGGCGCCGTGGCGACGGTGCAGTTCTGCACCTTGATGTCATCGACGAACCAACCTTCCTCCGTTGCAGAACTGTCGGTAGCGTGGCGGAAGCGCAGGTTGACGCTGTTGCCGGCGTAGGGCGACAGATCCACCACCGCCAGGGTAAAGGGCTGGAACCCGCACCAGGCCCGCTCGCCGGCCAGCGGATTGCTGAAGCCGCTGGACACCAGATTGGTATAGGGATCGACCAGAATCTGTGCTTCGGGAATCGGCGTATAGGCACCGCCGGCGACCGAGATCTCCAGCCGTCCGCCGTCATAGCAGATGGTCCCACCGGTATCTTCCTCAATGTCGCGATAGTGCTGGAACTGCAGGGTCAGCGCAGCGCCTCCTGCGGGCAGTGCGATGCTTGGCGAGGTCAGCAGCTGATCGGAGACCACGGTCGCCGGACCGCCGCGCCAGGAGGTGGCCGGACTGAAGGCACGGATCGTGCTCTGGCTCCAGCGGCGGGTGCTGCTGCCGGTGCTGGGACTGGTGGCCCAGCCGTTGGTCCCGCTCTCCACGTTATCGAAGAACACATTGCTGGCGCTGCTGCCTGCCGGGCACTGATCCGGGGTGGAGAGGGTAGTGAAGGAGCGGGTGCTCGAATTGGCGCTGGTGCCGCAGCCATTGCTGGCGCGCACTCGCCAATAGAAGGTGGTCGCCGCCGCAAGATTGCTGGGGAACTGATGGCTGGTGCCCGCCACTGACGCGCTGGCAACGATGTTGCTAAAGCCCATGTCGGTGGCGACTTCCAGGGTGTAGCTGGCTGCCTGGGCAACACCAGACCAGGAGAAGACCGGCTGAAAGGCCACGTTGATCGCGCCGTCTGCAGGCGCGAGCAGGCCCGGGGTCGCCGGCGAGACGGTGCTCACGTCGACATTGAGAATCAGGTCCTGATCGTCCACCCCCGGCGCGCTGCCGCGCAGGGTGACCACGTTGGCGCCCACCGGCGCGCTATTGGCCACGCTGATGTTGGCCACCGTGCTGCCCGGCGGATTGACCGGATTGACGCTGTACCCACCACTGAATCCCGAAGGCAAGCCGGCGCCAAAGGTCATCTGCACCGCAGTGCTGAAGCCGTTGAGCGAGGCCACATTAACCGTGATCGGGGTCAGCGGGGTGCCCGCACCCATCGCGCAGACCTGCTGATCAAGATTATTGGCATCCAGCGCGAAATTCGGCTCACCGCACTCATCGTGCTTGAATGAGGCAACCCGGGTGTTCCAGCTGCTGCCGCTGATGTAGTTGCCGGCGAACCAGAAGGTGCAGCCGTCCACCGGATCGATGCTCATCGAATGGTAGTCGCCCCAGCGCTCGTTGCCCTGTGAGCCGGTGCCGCTGACGATGGGGTTCTCGCTGGTGGTCATGACGCCCGGCGCATCGCCGGCCAGTCGGCCCACATAGCGCAAACTGGGGTTGATTCCCGGGGACTGACGCGTGATCGAGTAGCCCAGCGCCATGTTGCCGCTGGCATCCATCGCGATCCCGCCCATCCAGCGGTCGGCGCCATCTCCGAGGGAATAGGTGCCTTCCTGAAACAGGGTCCAGGGGCTGGCGGTGCCGCCAGTGCGGCGCAGTTCGAACCAGCGGATGCCGCCGGTGTCGGCGCCGTCCACGTCGGTGACCAGGTTGCCGATCAGGGCCTCGTGGGTGCCGAAATTGCGGTAGGCGGCGCGGAACATCACCGGTTCGCGCAACGGGTCCAGGCGCTGCCCGTTGGGCTGCGGAAAGGCATTGAATGAGGTCAGTCCATTCAGGTTCGAATCGAACTCGCTGATCGGGATGTTGATCGGCCCGGTCCGCGTCGACGAGGCCGGCGTGGCCCAGTTGATGTCCAGCTCAAAGAGCTCCAGAAAATCCTGGGTGGGATTGTTGCTGCCCGGGTTGTGTGACTCATCGTCGCGGTGGCGGATGAAAGTGCCGTTGGCGCCTGCAGGGGGCGCGTCAGCACCGTCGTGATCGATAGGCTGCAGCATCTGGAAGCCGAATCCGCTCAGGGTCGGCACGGTGAAGCACTGCAGCGTCGCCGACAGTCCTGCGATCATCCGCGCGCGGTCCATGGCGCAGATCGGGCGGGTGCTGTTGCCCTGATTGGTGCCGACGTAATAGGCGTCGGACCAGACCCCGTATTTGGGGTAGTCGGGGAAGGAATTGGCCGGGAGGAAGGAATAGCGCGACCAGCTGCTGGTCACCGGGTTGCTGGTGGAGCTGACATAGACGCAAAGATCATTGCCGGCATCGGAAAACTCGGTCAGCAGCCAGCGCTGGGCCATGTCGTCGTAGAGGATGATCGCGTCGCCCAGGCCCTGTGCGCAATTGCCGGTGCCCAGTCCTTCCATGTTGAACGGACCCGCAGCGACCGAGCCATCGGCCTTGTTGTAGATGATGTAGATCGCGCCACCGCTGCCGTTGATCGACAGGATGTAGTGATCGGCGCCGACATCGCCGTTGACGTCCGAGGGCGAGACGCCGGTAAAGCCCAGACCGTTCTGGTTGACCAGAGTAGTCGCAAAGCCAGCGCCATCCGGGGCGCGCTGACCGCCGATTGCGCGCTGCAGCTCGGCCAGCGGATCGGTCCCCTGGTAGACCGGATTGACCGGTTCGCGGCCGCCGATCAACGCCGGATCGCCCGGATGCCGGCGCGGGATCTCCTTGATCGGGTCACCCGGCTGCCAGGGCCGGATCAGCGGACGGCTGCGGGGATCGAACTGCAGCCGCTCCGGCACCACCGGCTCGCTAACCCAGTCCGCACCGATCTGCACCGGCACCCCATCGGCGCGCTGGGTTTGGATCGGCGGCTGACCCTTGTCCTGGGCCTGCAAAGCGGAGGTGGCGGATACGCTCAGCAGCAGGCTGAGGGCGGCGATCTTCAGACGCAACATCGGTTTGTACTCCCAAGACTGCTGCGCCCGGCGGGCTCAGCAGGAACCAGACACAGGGACTGCGCGCTCACTGTCGCGCGGATCCACGCAAGCGAATTTCGACAAAGGAATGGCGGCTGTCCACGCGCAGCGAGCTGCCCTCGTCCCCCAGCAGCGCATGGCCCTCGACGCATTCCCGGCGCGGGGTCTCGCTTAGCCAGGAGAAGCCGCGCGCGCGGAGCCCAGCGCAGGCGCGCGCACGCAAGTCGGCGCGCACCGCCGGCGGCATGGTCAGGACGATAGAACCATCGGAACCGATCTGGCTGGGCTCGGCGCTATCCAGCTCGACAAAGGCGCGAATGCTGCCGCTGTGACTGTGCAGGCGAGCGCGCCCGCTGGCGCTGACCTCAATGGACCCCTGATCGGTGCGGGCCTCCAGATCACCTTGCACATGGTGGGTGTTGATCCGGCCATCGCAGTCGCTGCGTATGCGCAGGCTCACATCCACCGGAACGAAAACCGTCAGATCCGCGCGGCCCAGGCGCCCACCGCCATGACGCCGCTGGTGACAGTCGCTTCCGGCGCCGGCGAAGCGGGCCTGAATTCGGGCCTGATGGGCATCACCATCCAGGCTGACCCGTGGTTCGGCTGGGTTGGCGCCGAGGCGCTGCACTACCGCGTGAACGAAAACTTCGCGACTGTCGCTGCGGCGCACGTATACATCGCCCCATGGATTGTCGATCTCGATGCTTGCCGGCCCCGCAGCGAGCGGATGGCTCAGCTGCAAGCGCTCGATGCTGGCGTCGGTCGTACGCGAGGTCTGCGCGCACCCGGCGACCATCAGCACCAGCAGGCAGACAGCGGGCAGCAGGCAGATTCTCGATTGCGACAAATTGCGGTCCTCAAGCGACTGAGCGGTCTGCAGCACTGACCATGGCGCGGCTAAACGGCTCCCCGCACCAGCTTAGGTCAGTTCCCCGAGCGGATCTGTAAATCATCTGGCGAGAATGGGAACAAATCGTCGTCATCTGCCCGGTCAGCCGGCCCTCGCCCGGGCCCAGCGATACAGGGGCCGCTCCATCAACCGATAAAGCACCCAGGCGACAATCGCAGCAAACGCCACAATCAGCGTGATGCCGAGGTTGATCACGCCCCCGGAGCGGGTGCCCAGCCAGTCGAAGACCCCAATGAAGTAGAGCTGGTTGAGCACCAGCAAATGCGACAGATACAGCGTGTATGAGGCATCGCCCAGCGCCACCGGCAAGCTTCCCGCGACGTAGGTTTCGCGCCGCTCCAGCAGGACCAGCAGCCCCAGCAGCGCCGCTGAGGCCAGGCCGAAACTGCAGGCCCGGGCGGCGCCGAACTGCGCGTCCAGAGCGACGCCCCAGCAAAAACCGGCGACCGCCACGACGCTGAACGGCAGGACCCAGCGCAGCCGGCACCATCGCTCCCGGGTCAGGTACAGCCACACGCCCAACAGGAATTCGAGCAGAAAGGGCGAGATGGTGAAGGACCAGTAGCCGCCATAGTCGGGCAACAGCCACAGCCGCAGCAGCATGCCCGCCAACGCCAGCAGCAGCACCCGCCACATCCACTGACCGGGCAACAGCAGCAGCGCGGCAAACAGCAGATAGAAATACAGCTCGTAGCTCAGCGACCAGGACACCGGCAGCAGCAGCTCGAACATGTTGAAGCTGGTCAGGGTGGCCGAGCCCAGCAGATTGATGGTCTCCAGCTTGCCCGGTGTGTTCAGCGCGGTCAGCGGAATCAACAGCAGAAAAAACGGCCAGTAGCCGAGATAGATTCGCAGCAAGCGCCGCTTGAGGAAGCGCGCTGCGCTATCCCCGCCACGCGGCTGGTGAAAGCTGGTCTGGGTGATCACATAGCCGCTGATCACGAAGAACAGATCAACCCCGGTGAAACCCCAGGCACCGATGAAGTCGATCAGCGGATTGCTGCCGCCCATGTTGCGGTAGTACAGCACGCTGTGGTGGCAGACCACTGCCAGCGCCGCGAGTGCGCGAAGCAGCTGGATGTTCTTGAGCAATGCGGGGGAATCGGCGCCAGGCGACGGTCGATGTGCCTCATCGTGCACGGCAGATCATCGCCTACCTGCGGGTGCAGGCATGCGACGTGCGCGAAATGCCCTTGCTGCGAACGGATCATCCATGCGTGCGCAGTATCGCCGTTTCGGACTCATTACCGGGCCCCGGTCTGGTCTTGCATCAACGGCGGCGGAGAATAGCAAGAAGCCGGGGCAGGTTCTCACTAAGATCCCGCGCTGCCGGGCCACGGCAGCGCGGGATTGGTGGCCTAGCGAATCGGACCGCCGTTGCCAAGGCGATAGCGGGAATAGGTTTCCTGCGGCGCGTGGCCATAGGCAGTGTCGAAGCAGGTGGTCCGCCAGCGCACATTGCGGTAGCCGCTGACCGAGCACGCCGGGACGATGGACGCGGTGGTTTCCAGCTCACAGCCGAACACCAGCGAGACCGACGCCTGGGCACTGATCCGCATCAGCCCGCCCATGAAGGCTTCCTTCGGGTCAACCATGTTGTCGGCGCGCGCGGTAATCGACACAAAGCCGGCCCCCGGACCATAGGGCCCGAACTCGTTGGTCTGCGCTTCGATCTGAGCGGTGCCCGCATCGTAGCCGGCGTACTGGGCGCTGAAGTTCGAGTACAGATCGACGTTTGCGGAGCATCCGTTCAGCGAGCCGAAGGCGCTGGTCTCGTCGTAGAACTTGCTGGACTGGTTGGCCATTGCTTGCTCCAGGCTGGCCATGGATCGCTCACTGTTCTTCAGGCTGCGCTCCAGCGCGGCAATTTCGGCCGGATCGGTCGCCTGGTCGCGCGCCTGGCGAATGCGATCGATCTGCTGCAGACGCAGCTCCAGGTCACGCTGGAAGCCGTCGGTACCGAAAGACACCTGAACGGTGCTGCCGTTGGCCAGCTTCTTTTCCACCGTGGCCGAGTCAATCTGACGCCAGCCGGCTGCCTTGGCGTCGCCCGCCAGGCTCGCGGCGTCCTTGGCCTGCATCGCCAGCTTCAGCTCCTGGTCAAGGTCGCCAGCCTGGGCACTGCCGGCAATCGCCAGCGCGAGAGCGGAAAACAGAATGCGGTTCTTCATGATGAGTCCTTGTAGTTAATCAGCCCGCTCCGCGGGCCGTGAGGGGTTCGACTGGCGATAGGCCATGCGGCTGCCAGAGGTCTGTACCAATTGGCCGCTTGCAGCAGCCAACCTGGTCCAGAACATCAACTCGAAGGACGGCGGCAAGATCGGTCAGCCGGTCTTTGCGAAAGTTTCAGATCGTCCACCTCAAGAGCCGCCTCAGGAGGCGGCCATTGCGCGGCAAGGTATTGTTTATGCGGGAAAACAAGAGACAGCCGACTATCTCGCGCGGCTGACCCTCACCGGCACCTCACTGCTGGCGCCGCGGTCGTCCCAGATCTTGAGCACCAGCTCAATGGTCTGCCCGGGGGCGGGGGTCGGCAATCTCGCTTCCAGCGCTTCGCCGGGGCGAGGCTGGTTGAACAGCGACGCCGGCGCGCCGTGCAGCGCGACATCCACCGAGTCTCGAATGAAGCGCACGCTGCCGTCCTGGAAGCTGGCGTTGACGCCGCCGGTGTGCACCGCCGATCCGCCGTCCCGAGCGTCGATCACCCGCACATGGGGCCCCGCTCCGCCGACCTGCGCGTCTGCCTGCTGCTGATCGATCACCGTCAGCAGATGGCCCGCCAATCCATCCCGACCGCGCACCGCAAAATCCAGCCACGCCTGCGGCAATGGCTCGGCGGGGAACTGCGCGTACTGCATCTGCACGCTGTGGTCATCGCGGGTATAGACCCGCAGCGAGCCCTCTTCGCCCAGCGCTAGATCCAGCCCCAGCGGCACCACGCCGGTTCGCTCGCTGCGATACTCAAATTCGATCTTGCCGAAGTTCAGGCTCATGGTGTCCACCTGCGCCTGCGCAGCGGACCCGACCAACCAGCTCAAGCTCAACACCGCCAACACCTGAAAAGCACGCATCTTCATCTCCAGTAAAGGCCACTCGCCTGTCCCGGAGTACGCCGACGCTCCCTCGTTCCGACAGCGTAATAACCCGCCGTTGGCGGCGGTTCAGCTTCCAGGCGACCGCGCCGACGGCAAACCCTCGGCGATCCGTCAGCCGCACCTCAGGACTTCACGCAGGTCCCGCTGCTCAGCTAGTCGGCATCCACCGCCGCATCGAGGAACGACCATGAGGATGCTCACCAACCCGCTGCTCTTGCTGATTCGAGTCCTGCTGCTGACCTTACTGTCCCTGCCGGCAGCGACGCTGCTTGCGCAGCCGGCGCCGAATCTGATCCGCAGCTACCAGGGTCCGGCCAGCCTGGGCTGGGCGGTGGCCGACATTGCCGATCTGGATGGCGACGGCAAGCGCGACTTCATTGCCAGCGCCCTCAACACCGGTCAGGTCATCGCCTACTCCAGCGCCCAGCTCACCCCCTTGTGGACCGCGACCCCGGGGCTGAACAGCTTCGGCCGGGCGATCGCCAGCGCCGGTGATGTAAACGGTGACGGACGTAGCGATGTGGTGGCGGGCGCGCCCAGCGCAGGCTTGGCCGGGCAGCTGCGGCTGCTCTCCGGGCTGGATGGGCAAGTGCTGATGAGCCTGACCGGACCCGCGACCAGCACCCGCTTTGGCGACGCGGTCAGCAGCATTGAGGATCTGGATGGCGATGGGGTGCGCGAACTGCTGGTGGGCGCGGCGGGTGGCAGCGGCTGGCTGCACATCGTGGGCGCTGATGATGGCGCGCTGATTCGCAGCGTGCAGGGCAACACCGCCTTTGCCAATGGGGCCTTTGGTGCAGGGGTTGCGGCGCTGCGCGATATCGATCGCGACGGCGTCGAGGACTACGTAGTCGGGGCGCCCGGCGATGCTGGCGGACGCGCATACGTCTACTCCGGCGCCAGCGGCCAGCTGCTGCACACCCTGGCGCCGCAGATCGCCGGCGGCCAGTTCGGCGAGTTCTTCGTCGCCGATGCCGGCGATGTGGACGGCGACGGCACCATCGACATCTATGTCGGGGCCTACGCCGAAAACAACAACAACGGCGCCGCCTACGTCTTCTCCGGCGCCACCGGGCTACGCATTCACCGAATCGGCGGCACCCCAGGCGAGGGTCTGGGACCGGGTCGCGGGATCGGCGATGTGGATGGCGATGGACTGGCCGATCTGGTGGTTGGGGCCTACACCTACAGTGGTGCCGGCCTCAATCAGGGCGGTCGAGTTGGGGTCTTCAGCGGCGCGAACCTGAGCTTCCTGATGCGGATCAACGGCAGTCGCCTGAACGGGCAGTTTGGCTTCGACTGCGTTGGACTGGGTGACGTCGATGGCGATGGCCGGCTGGACTTCATTGTCGCCAGCTCTCCAGCCAACAGCGTTGATCTGTTTGCCGGCGTGGTGAACCGCGCAGGTTTCGTCGATGGCTTTGAGGCAGACCGGCCCTGAACACGAGGCCCGTATCAGAGGCCGGCGCAGCGGTTGAAAGCAGCGCTTGCCTGCAGCGGCCAGCTCGCGCAATCTGCAGGGGACCACGACCGCCAGACCTCGCCATGAATGACAGTCCCTACGCACCACCGGCCAGTTCGGTGGCCGACCCGGTTGAGAGCCGGAGCGCCGCCGAGCTGACTCGCCAGGAGCACATTCGTCATGAGATGCAGCTCAAGTCGGTGGGCTCGCTGTTTTATCTGTCGAGTCTGTTCCTGATAAGCAGCGGCGCCGCTTTCCTGCTTACCCTGGACAGCCGGCAGGATCTCACCGCGCTGATCACCGGCGCGCTCCTCAGCGGGCTCGGCATTGGCTCGGTCGTTTTGGGCTACGGTCTGCGCCGGCTGCGTCCCTGGTCGCACGTACCTTCCGGCTTGCTCTCCGGAATCGGACTGCTGGGATTCCCGTTCGGCACCCTGATCAACGGCTGGATCCTGTATCTGCTGTTTTGCCAGAAGGGCCGCACCATCTTCGCGCCGAACTACCAGGAAATCGTCGACGCCACCCCGCACATCAAGTATCGCCGCAGCGTTGGCGACTGGATTGCGACCGGCATTCTGGCGCTCATCGTTGTCGGCGTGGTCGCGCTGGTACTGGCCGCCAGCTACAGCCGTTAGGCATCCACTTGGCCCGCCGGCAACGCCTTTGCGGTGCGCGAACCTGAATTGGCCTTGCCGAATGCCGATCGCCCCCAGGCGAGGCATGGCTGCTCGATGATTCGCCACGACAGCCAGGCGGCGATCAGGGTCATCGGTACGCCCACCAGCAGCAGCGTCGGCAGAATGTAGGGGGTGGGGACAAAGATCCAGTCCTGCTTGCCCAGCCACTGGATGATCAGCTGATGCCACAGATAGACGCTGTAGCTGATCGTGCCCAGAAAGACGAAGGGGCGCAGCCGGAGCATGCGCAGATCCGGATGCTGGTCGGAGCAGGCGCCGATGATGAAGGCGGTCACTCCCAGCGAGACGATCAGGTGGAAGCAGAACAGCAGCGCGTTGCCTTCCCAGTAGGTCATCACGTTCCAGTGCAGCAGCGCCATCATCAGCACCACCACGGC